>NZ_JAKRGG010000002.1:0-298194 GCF_022347645.1 Vibrio sp. MMH1-50 | reverse complement strand
GAAAGAATATGGTGGAGGGGGACGGATTCGAACCATCGAAGGCAGTGCCGGCAGATTTACAGTCTGCTCCCTTTGGCCACTCGGGAACCCCTCCAGGGTATTTTTATACTTAAGAATGTTTTCCCAACACATCTCTCAAGTGCGGAGCGCATCATAGCAAACTCGCTCAAGCTGTAAAGCGTTTTTCTTACGTTTTTAAGTTGAATGCTGCCTTTTTGGGCAAAGATGGTAGAAAGTCAGCGTTTTGTATGTCGTTTATACAAAAGAGAAACTGACTTTTTACTTGAATTTACACTACTTGACGTTAGGCGTCGTATCAACTGATAAACTGTAATCAGTTTAATGACATAAGTTTATCTGTTTAGTAGTCAAAATTATGAGTATGAGAGCCACTTTATCCGTTCTAACGCTTTCTATTTTAATGGCATCACCTGCGGCTTTTGCTGCAAAACGTGGTCCATCGACGGTTACGGTCGTAACTGAACAAGTAGAGACGCATCAAATCAACCAATCTCTATCATTGATTGGTAAGCTAGAAGCTGCCCAATCAGTGATTGTTGCTTCTGAAGTTGCTGGCAAGGTAAAAGATATCCCCGTAAAAGCCAATCAAAACGTTCAACAAGATCAGCTGCTCATTCTACTAAATGATGACAAAGCGCAAGCAGCATTAGTAGAAGCAAAAGCTTACCTAAAAGATGAACAGCGTAAGTTAAAAGAGTTTCAGCGTTTGGTGAAACGTAATGCCATTACTCAAACGGAAATTGATGCGCAAAAAGCAAGCGTAGAGATTGCGGAAGCGCGTCTAGATGCAGCAAAAGCTAACCTAGCGGATCTAAATATCAGTGCACCTTTTGCCGGTACGGTTGGTTTTATCGATTTTAGTCGAGGAAAAATGGTCAGTGCAGGCTCTGAGTTGCTGACGTTAGATGACTTGTCCGTAATGGAACTGGATCTGCAAGTACCTGAGCGTTACCTATCCATGTTATCTGTTGGTATGGAGGTTCACGCGACGACCAGCGCTTGGATCGGTGTTGATTTTGTCGGTAAAGTCACAGGCATCGATACTCGTATCAGTGCAGAAACGTTGAACTTACGTATTCGTATTGAATTCGACAACCCAGAAAACCATCTGAAGCCAGGCATGCTTATGAATGCGTCTTTGGCATTCCCTGCGATTGAAGCACCAATTATCCCAGTTCAAGCGCTGGAATATTCCGGAACGAAGCGTTTTGTGTACGTTATTGATGAAGACAACAAAGCGAAGCGTCAAGAAGTGTTCTTGGGAGCACGTGTCGATAATGAAGTGGTGATTGAATCTGGTGTAGAGATTGGCGACAAGATTGTCGTGCAAGGTATTGTGAACATGCGCGATGGCGTCGAAGTGAAAGAAATCATCGCACCAGGAAAAGCGAAAACTGCGAATGCAACCAGTGAGCAGGGCGCGCAAGACGAAGCGGCTAAGGAAGCAAATTAATGTTACTTTCTGACGTTTCCGTAAAACGCCCTGTTGCGGCGCTGGTATTAAGCATGCTGCTATGTGTATTCGGCTTTGTGTCGTTTACCAAACTTGCAGTGCGTGAAATGCCAGATATCGAAAGTCCAGTTGTATCGATCAGCACTCGTTATGAAGGCGCTTCTGCAACCATCATTGAAAGCCAAATTACTTCGGTACTGGAAGATCAACTTTCGGGCATCAGTGGAATTGATGAAATTAGCTCCACTACGCGCAACAGCATGTCGCGTATCACCATCACTTTTGAATTGGGTTATGACCTTAATACCGGCGTAAGTGATGTTCGTGATGCGGTAGCTAGAGCACAGCGTTCGTTGCCAGATGAAGCTGATGATCCTGTTGTTTACAAAAACAATGGTTCTGGTGAAGCTTCTCTCTATATTAACCTCAGCTCATCAGAGATGGACCGCACACAATTGACGGATTATGCCGAACGTGTGCTTATGGACCGTTTCAGTTTGATCTCGGGTGTTAGTTCTATCGATCTGTCTGGTGGTTTGTACAAAGTGATGTACGTGAAACTCAAACCAGATCTGATGGCAGGACGTTCGGTTACTGCCTCTGATATTACAGCAGCGCTTCGTAGTGAAAACTTAGAAAGTCCGGGTGGTGAAGTTCGAAACGATTCGACAGTGATGTCAGTGCGAACTGCCCGTACATACAACACGCCAGAAGATTTCCAATACCTTGTGGTGAAACGTGCAAGTGACAACACGCCTATTTACCTAAAAGACGTGGCTGATGTGTTTATCGGTGCAGAAAACGAAAACTCGACCTTTAAGAGTGATGGTGTCGTGAACATCAGTTTGGGGGTGGTGCCTCAATCAGATGCGAACCCTTTAGAAGTTGCGCAGGCTGTGCGTTCTGAAGTGGATAAAATCCAGAAGTTTTTGCCAGATGGGACTCGTCTAGCTATTGATTATGATGCCACTGTCTTTATCGAACGTTCGATCGATGAGGTCTACAGTACACTCTTTATTACGGGTGGTCTGGTAATTCTGGTTTTGTACATCTTTATCGGTCAGGCACGAGCAACGTTGATTCCTGCGGTGACGGTACCAGTGTCACTGATTTCATCATTCATCGCTGCCTACTATTTCGGTTTCTCTATTAACCTCATTACCTTGATGGCGTTGATCTTGTCTATTGGTCTGGTTGTGGACGATGCAATCGTAGTAGTAGAGAACATCTTCCACCATATTGAACGTGGTGAATCACCATTATTGGCGGCTTACAAAGGTACGCGTGAAGTAGGTTTTGCTGTTATCGCCACAACGTTAGTTCTTGTGATGGTATTCCTGCCGATCTCCTTTATGGATGGCATGGTCGGTTTGCTGTTTACTGAATTCTCAGTTTTGTTGGCAATGTCGGTGATCTTCTCGTCCTTAATTGCTTTGACGCTTACTCCTGTTTTAGGCAGTCAAATTCTAAAAGCGAACGTGAAACCAAACCGATTTAATCAAGCCGTTGATAAGCTGTTTGCGAAATTGGAAGCAGGTTATCGTAAAGCGCTGCGCGGTGCGTTGAAAGTTCGTTGGGCTGCACCTTTGGTTATTATCGCGTGTATGGGTGGCAGTTACTTCTTGATGAATCAAGTGCCTGCACAGTTAACTCCGCAAGAGGACCGAGGCGTGATCTTTGCCTTTGTTCGTGGTGCAGATGCAACTTCCTATAACCGTATGTCAGCGAACATGGACATTGTAGAAGATCGCTTAATGCCGTTACTAGGGCAAGGGTTCTTGAAATCGTTCAGTATCCAAACTCCAGCATTCGGTGGTCAAGCGGGTGACCAAACGGGTTTCGTTATCATGATTCTGGAAGACTGGAACGAACGTGATGTCACTGCTCAAGATGCGTTGAATCAAGTTCGCAAATCACTGGCAGGTATTCCTGACGTTCGTGTCTTCCCATTCATGCCGGGTTTCCGTGGTGGATCGAGTGAACCAGTGCAGTTTGTCTTGGGCGGTTCGGACTACGATGAGCTATTAGTCTGGGCAGAAATGCTCAAGAACAAAGCTGAAGAATCACCAATGATGGAAGGCGCTGAAATCGATTATTCAGAGAAAACGCCAGAGCTATTGGTGTCTGTCGACAAACGCCGCGCGGCTGAACTTGGCGTGAGTGTTCAAGACATTTCTGAAACTCTGGAAATCATGCTTGGTGGTAAAAGTGAAACGACTTATGTTGACCGTGGTGAAGAATATGATGTTTACCTTCGAGGTGATGAAAATAGCTTCAATAACGCGGCTGACTTAAGCCAGATTTACTTGCGCACTACCAGCGGTGAGCTAGTGACTTTAGATACGGTGACTAAGGTAGAAGAAGTGGCTGCATCGATTCGTTTGTCTCACTATAACAAACAGAAATCCATCACCATTACTGCCAACTTATCAGAAGGCTACACTTTAGGTGAGGCGCTTGATTTCTTAGACCAAGAAGCGATTGATAACCTGCCGGGTGATATTTCAGTGAGCTATTCTGGTGAATCAAAGGACTTCAAAGAGAACCAAGCCAGTGTTGCAGTTGTATTTGCCTTGGCATTGTTAGTTGCATATCTCGTATTGGCGGCGCAGTTCGAAAGCTTCGTCAACCCTCTAGTGGTAATGTTCACTGTGCCGATGGGGGTCTTTGGTGGCTTCCTTGGTTTGGTAGTGATGAGCCAAGGGATGAACATCTACAGTCAGATCGGCATGATCATGTTGATCGGTATGGTAACTAAGAACGGTATCTTGATCGTTGAGTTTGCTAATCAGTTACGTGACCGTGGCATTGAATTTGAAAAAGCGATTACTGATGCGGCAGCTCGTCGTCTACGTCCGATCATGATGACTGCATTCACAACACTTGCCGGTGCGATTCCTTTGATCATGTCGACAGGCGCGGGTTATGAAAGCCGTGTGGCTGTCGGTACGGTTATCTTCTTCGGTATGGGCTTTGCGACATTAGTGACACTGTTTGTTATCCCTGCGATGTACCGATTGATCTCTGCGAAGACACGTTCACCTGGTCATGTAGAGGCTGAGTTGAACAAAGCGCTAAGCCACGACACAAAAGGACGTATTGCTCATCCATAAGGTGTTACCGCTAAGACGTTGAATATAAAAGCCGAACAATTTTCGTTCGGTTTTTTTATATTTTTCGCTTGGCTATTTATAGATCTAATGATAATTATTGGTTATTATTTCGCCACTTCTTCGAGGGGCACAGGACTCGCTCATCGTGTTTGACCGAATGATGGGTCTTGGCAGGCAATGTATCTGAGGATTAATACTTTGGCTGGCGTTACTATTGAGGTGTTCCCTTGAAAAAATTCCGTGGCAGTTACATGGTTGAGATGGTTTTAGTTGCTGGTGCAATGGCGCTATTAGCGACAACTGCGTTACCGCAGTTAACAGGCGCGATTCAAGATCGCCAAGAAAACATTTTGACCTCATTGGATGCGGGTCAAGGCAGTAGTCATGTGAAGCAAGACACCGCTGGTCAGTTTTCTGAACAATAAGTTGCTTAGTGACTCCGTGCAATAAATTCAAAAAAGCCGAGGTAATGACCTCGGTTTTTTTGTCTTCAATTCTGAACGTAATATAAGCTTGGGAAAGTCTGATTAAAAGCGTTTACCTAAGCTTACTTGGACACCTTCATAGCTGTCATAAAAGTTATCAAAGCCCATATCTGCCACATTGTAGATGTACTCAGCACGAAGCCAAATATCTTTACTCATGTCCCAGTGAATACCTGCACCAACGTTGAATAGCGCGCCAGAGTCATCGGTGACTTTTTGAACATCAGGAATGTACATTTCTGCTTGAGTACCCAATGCGGTCACGCGACCAAATAGTGACAATGGTGTATCACCCAAGTTATCGCTTGTTAGTACGGCTGACATACCTGCTTGGTAGTAATGAAGGTCTAAATCTGTCTTAAGAGAATCATTCTTAAGTTCATTTTGTGAATAACGCAACACACCCTCAAACGCAAGGTATTGGTTTACGTTGTAGCCCCAGCCAATTGTAATATGAGGTGTTGACCAACCACTGTCTCGATCAGAACCAAACTCCGGCGTGTCGAAGCCCACATTACCAGTTCCAAGGTACAAATAAGATTGGTGAGTTTGTTCTTGAGTAGCGAAAGTTGGCAGACTCATGGTCAATGCAGATAATAATAGGATGGCGTTTTTCATAACTTGGCGATAACCTTTGTGAAAGACCGTTTTTAGAATTAGTATTAATTTAATCAATAAGATAACTGGCGGTTATCATATCAGTCTTTTGGGTGAGTGCGTGATTTTACAAGGAAATTTGTTGTAATGACGCAGATTTTAGACTCAGCACGCTCACTCATTTCTATGCTATGAACTGCGAGATAAATAAAAGGAAAGTAAAGTGGCTGAATTCAAGTACAAAAATCTAACCCAAGAAGAGCAAGACAAGCTTGATGCAGCGACATTTCGTCGCCTGTTGGCTCACTTGGATGAAAATAAAGACGTGCAAAACATTGATCTCATGATCCTTGCTGGTTTCTGCCGCAATTGCTTTAGCAAATGGTATAAAGCAGAAGCTGAAGAACTAGGTGCGGATATCGATATCGATGATGCTCGTGAGCGTGTCTATGGCATGACTTACGATGAATGGAAACAGAACCACCAACCTAAAGCAACGCCAGAGCAATTGGCTGCATTTGAAGCACGCCAGAAGAAGTGATTTTTCTGTATTAAGCAGATAAAAAATAGCCCGCTGATTGAGCGGGCTGTTTCTTTATTTGGCGTCTGAGTTTTACTCAGTGATTGGACCGCAACATGCTGGTTCAACGCAACCTTTTGACTGAATAATTTCAAGCTGTGCTAGGTAAGGTTGAATGTCACCGATGTTTTCTTTTACCCAATCCGTGTTGTAGTAAGTGTCTAGGTAACGTTCACCAGAGTCACACAGAAGCGTTACGATAGAGCCAGTCTCACCCCGTTGTTTCATCTCACATGCAAGCTGAAGAACACCATATAGGTTGGTGCCTGTCGACGCGCCAACTTTACGACCAATTAAGCCAGACAGCCAATGTGCTGTTGCTACGCTTGCTGCATCAGGAATTTTGCGCATTTCGTCTACCACACCTGCGATAAAGCTAGGCTCTACTCGTGGACGACCGATACCTTCAATCTTGCTGCCGTTTTCGCCTTTAATCTCTGCGTTGCCAGACTGGAAGTAGTCATAGAATACCGAGTTATCTGGATCAACCACACACAGTTTTGTGTCGTATTTTTGGTAACGAATAAAGCGACCAATGGTTGCCGATGTACCACCCGTACCTGGGCTCATTACAACCCAACTTGGGATTGGATGATCTTCCAACTCCATTTGGCTAAAAATAGAGTTCGCAATGTTGTTATTACCACGCCAGTCAGTTGCGCGCTCAGCGTAAGTAAATTGGTCCATGTAGTGACCGTTTAGCTCTTTCGCTAGTCGACGAGACTCATCGTAAATTTGGTCTGAACGGTCAACAAGGTGCGCTTTACCGCCGTAGAATTCGATTTGTTCAATTTTCTTGCGTGCTGTCGTTTTTGGCATCACCGCAATAAATGGTAAGCCAAGAAGACGAGCGAAGTACGCTTCAGAAACCGCTGTACTGCCTGACGATGCTTCGATCACCGTGGTTTCTGGACCAACCCAACCATTACAAATCGCGTAAAGGAACAGCGAGCGTGCCAAGCGGTGCTTTAGTGAGCCTGTCGGGTGGGTGCTTTCATCTTTTAAGTAGATATCGATGCCTTCCAAAGAAGGTAGATCTAACTTGAATAAGTGGGTATCTGCTGAGCGTTGAAAGTCTGCTTCGATTTTGCGTACAGCATTGTTGATCCAGTTGTGGTCAGTACACATAACATGACTCCTCAAAATTCTGTAGGGTAGTTGTTTTTGTCTATAGGGATAATCTACCTATAACTGCAGAGAAAAACTTTGCTATTATTGTTCTGTTATTTATCAAAAGTAGAAAAATTTTCTACATTAAAGGGTTTTTATAGTAATGGTCTTAGATAAAATCGATAAGCAGTTGCTTTCTTTCCTCCAAAATGATGGAACCTTGTCATTAAATGACTTAGCTGAGCGAGTTAATCTGACGACCACGCCTTGCTGGAAGCGTTTAAAAAAGCTAGAAGATGAAGGCTATATTGAAAAGCGTGTCGCGCTACTGAGTGCGGAGAAGTTAGATTTATCCTTCATTGCGTTTGTGCAGCTCAAAACCAGTGATCACTCAGAAGGGTGGTATAACCATTTTGTGACGACCGTAAGTGATTTCCCTGAAGTGATGGAGTTCTATCGCATGGCAGGAGAATACGACTATATGATGAAAGTGGTCGTCAAAGACATGAAGTGTTTTGATGAGTTCTATAAACGATTGGTGAACAGTGTAAAAGGTTTATCCAACGTAACATCAACCTTTGCTATGGAACCGATAAAGTACACTACTGAGCTACCAATTTATGGCGTTTAATTTCTCTTTCACATCTCCGTGAGCGCCTTTTTAGGGCTCACTTCTTTTACCTCTTACAATTATTAGCACCTCAAAGTGTGATTTGGTGCTTATATTTTAACCTGTTGAAAACCCAATATTTATTATCGCTAATTTAATAACTTAACGTAAGGTAAACGTTTGCTTGTCTTTTGTTTTTGCAAGTTTTCGAAAATTGTCGGCAATTTATGGATCTTGTGAATGTATTTCGGGGTTGATAGGTATGAAATTAATCCCAAATGGGGGTGGTGATGAATAAAACATCGTATTATTATCGCGCCACATTCCTGATGTAAGAAATTATTACAAAAAATGAAAAAATATTATTTTCTCTTGTTTTTCGCTGCTGTTATTGCAGGTTGCGGTGGTGGGGGCGGTGATTCCAAACCCGATAATTCAAACTCTTCAACTCAAACGACCAAGCAAAGCCGTGCTCAGTTAAAGGTAGAAGACACAACGCTTGCCTTTGATGGCGTTGGTCACGTTCTTAATACAACGATGAGCAATGTGCAGGGCACGATCACATACCAAATTCTTTCTTCAACACCTTCTAATGTGGTCCAAATTGATGAATCTGGGCAATTGCAAATTCTGCGCCCTGGCATCGCGAAGGTAAAAGCGACGGATAACAGCTCGATTTATGAGTCTTCTGAGGCAGAGTTCACTGTGACAGTGAGCAAAGGCACTAACCCCGATTTAGTGGTCAACGAACTCAATTTGAACGCATTGAATAAAGACGGTGAGTTATTGGTTGTTCGTGGTCAACGAGGCCAAATAAGCTTTGAAGTGGTTGATGGTGATGAGCACTTGGTTCGCGTAAACCAAAATGGTCGCGTGTATGCTATTGGAGCGCAAGGTCAGGCGCGAATCCGTATTCACGATACGGGAGATGATTATTACCAAGCGCGCGATATTTATGCCAATGTCCATGTTTTCCAAGTTGGTGCTGAACAATTACAGTTTGCGCCTCTAAGCCCTGTTTATAGGGACGGTTTAACGCTAGAACCAGTTCGACTGGATGACGTCGAAACTGAGAGTCTTACGTTTAAGCTTGCTGACAGTAACGTCCAATCCGATGTTGTTGAAATTCTTGATAAGAACACCGGTTTACTGTTGATTCATAACGCAGGGCAGGTCGAAATAGAGGCGACGGCAACATACAGCCAAGGTTTTGTTCAGCAGCAACAAACAGCCCGTTTTGTGGTGAACGTTGCCAAAGGTAAGCGTCAGCCGCTCAACTCTATCAATATCGCTGCAAACTACAGTGCTAACCAATCGCTGTATCCTCTCGTTAGCAATGCAAAGGGCGACTACTATTTTGATGTGGCTGAAGGGCAAGATGTTGTTCGTGTATCCCCAAATGGAGACGCTCTGATCATACAAGGTGTCGGTCAAGCAAAAATCGACATTATTGAGCGAGAAATACGCAATTTTCCTAATGCGCAAACTCAAATCACGGTTGATATTGCTCCAGCACCGCACCCAGACATGGAAGATGTTGCAATTGCTCTCACTTATCAAGATGAGTTAACAGTTCCACTGCAGTTTGCTGGTCAGAAAGGCAAACTCAGTTTAGTTGATTCTATTCCTGAAGGGCTGCAAATTGCTGCCGGTAAAATCTATGTAAATAGAGCAGGCAGCTATACGCTGCGCTTTGAAGATGATGGTGGTGAGTATTATCAATCGACTCAGTTTGATGTCGTTCTTAATGTCGCCAAGGCTCAAGGCTCAGCAATGCCTGTGAAAGACTATGAGGTTGTATACAGCACAAATCATCAGTTCCAGTTATTACGTGATTTTGAGTTGCTCGCTTCTGGCGATGGAATTGAAGTTCTCGATAATACCCAGCCGAGTGTTGCTGATGCCATCGCGAATGGTCTGGTTCACGTGTATAAAGCGGGTGTGACAACCTTAACGTTACGTCGTAAAGAGAGTCAGAACTATACCGCGGGACCAGAGCAAACGGTAACCTTCACCATATTGAGTGCACCGAGTCGAATCCAGATTAGCTCTGATGTCGAAGTTAATTGGAACGCGCTTAAACCATCGGTAGCCAAACCGACAATTTCAGGAGTGGTTGGTCAGGTCAGCTATGCGTTTGCTGAAGGTTCAGAAACCGATGTGGTTTCATTAGACCCTAACTCAGGTGAAATGCGTATTCTGAATGCTGGCAACACAAGAATTGTCGTGTCTGATGTGGGCAATGAGCAATACTCCGCTGGACAAGCAAGCTTTAGTGTTACCGTTAAACCGATTGAGAGCCGTGCGACTATTGCCTATCCACAAGCGACATATGGCTCTGGTGACAAGTTACAACCTAATTTAAACGGTGATGGTGTCAAAGCTGAATATCGCTTGATCAACCAATCAGCGCCGTCTGTAAAAATGGCTTCAAACAATGGCGAGTTAACGATACTGCACGCTGGAGATTACATGGTTGAAGCCACGCTGACAGGACGTAACTACCTAACTAAAAAGGTCAGCTATCAGGGGAAAATAGGCAAAGCCGATCACCCTGGTTTATCTGTACTTCGCCAAGACGTAGAGTTTGAACCCTTCAAAGAAGTGGTGCTAGATTTTGGTCGAGCAATTGGCGAGCGCAGTTACGTACTACACAACACCAGACGCGAAAATATAGCGTCACTAGATCCTTCACGCGGTGTTATCACCTTAAAAGGTTATGATTCTAGTAGCGCTGTGCAAATTAATATTGCTGAGAAAGAAACCCGCGATTACAAAGAGATGAGTGACACTCCGGTAACAGTAGCACTCAACCTCTCTGCTTCTGGTGTGGCGGATAAGTACACACATTTAACAGGTGGTCAAACGGTCGTTGGTAGTGAATTGAATGCACAACAATTCGCTAATTTAAAAGAAAGTGAATTTGGTATTATGGGAGCGAGCTTATTACGAGAGCCTACAGATACTGAATTGGTTGAGAATGGTGAAGGTAAAGTTGCCCTGTTGCTGATGAGGCCAACAGATAATGATGACCCAATGGCAGTGCGAGCTGTGTGGATGCATATTGCTCGTTTTGATGGCTGTCGTGCTGCATTATTGGATCCTAATGATCCTCGCCCATTTTTAGCGATCGACTATTCAGCGGAAGGTTATTGTAAAACCGGTGCAACCTTTCGTATGACTCGTTATTTGGTTATTGATGACAGCAAGCTTGAAAAAGGAACCAAATACGAGATAGTCAGCCCATTGATTCAGTACCGACGTGGACATCGCGAGTTTCTGGCCACTAAGAAAGGGGGGCAATACGCGGAACCAGGTGTGATTTATGGTGAAGGTGAGTACGGTCTTCCTGACAGCTTGTACGAGTGGTCTGTTGTTACTTTTGAATATCAAAAAAACTAACTGACATAAAAAGGAGTGCATAAGCACTCCTTTTTTAGTCCCAATTTGTGAGAAGAGCTATTTGGTAAAGCGCATCACACCTTCTTGAACTGCCGTTGCAACAAGATGACCTTGTTGGTTGTAGATTTCCCCACGAACTAGACCGCGAGTGTTACTGGCGGTTGGACTTTCAATAACATACAGCAACCACTCATCCATCTTAAACGGGCGGTGGAACCAGATAGAGTGATCGATGGTTGCCACTTGGAAGTTCGGAGTCATCAATGACACTTCGTGTGGATGAAGTGCCGTTGTTAGGAAGCCCCAATCCGACGCGTAAGCTAGGAGATATTGGTGAATCAGTTGGTTCTCTGGCATTTCTCCATTGGCGCGAATCCATAGGTACTGTTTCGCTTCAGTTTTCTTAGGTTTCAATGGGTTTACGATGTTGACTGGGCGAGTCTCGATAGGTTTTTCGCCACAGAATGTTTTGCGTAAACGCTCGGGTAAGAACTCTGCAATATGGCTGGCAAGCTCAGTTTCCGAAGGAAAATTCTCCGGTCCAGGAATATCTGGCATGGTGTTTTGATGATCAAAACCAGGAGCATCGCCATGATAAGACGCCGTTAGATAGAAAATAGGACGACCATTTTGAATCGCTTTGACTCGACGAGTACTAAAGCTGCGCCCGTCACGTAGGTTCTCTACGTCATAGATGATTGGTTTCTCTGGATCGCCAGGATAGAGGAAATAACTGTGAAACGAGTGCACTGTGCGTGCGTCCTCTACAGTGTAACGTGCAGCAGATAATGCCTGTCCAATAACCTGGCCACCGTAAACTTGAGGTAAACCTAGGTTCTCGCTTTGACCACGGAACAAGCCTTCTTCTAGTTTTTCGAGTTGTAGTAGGCTGAGCAATTCTCTTAGTGGTTTACTCATGATGTCTCCTCACCTTGTTTTTATTGCTGCTTCAATTATGAAACAAAATCAACTGTTTGATAATTTCTAACTTAGTCAAACTATTGTCAAATAGATAAGCGTACAGCAGACAGTTTAATAATCTCCCTCTATACTTAGCGCGAATTGATACACCCGTTGAGGAAACTATGAAAAAAACACTACTACTTGTTACTTCTTTACTATTCGGTGCTGCACTAGTGGGTTGCCAAACTTCTCAAACAACAGAAATGGAATCAGCTGAGGCGTCTATGAAGACAATTACAGGTACAGTGGCTTACCGTGAGCGTATTGCACTGCCTCCGCACGCAGTCGTTACGGTTGCGCTAGAAGATGTTTCTCTTGCGGATGCCCCAGCTAAAGTACTAGCGAAACAAACATTCGAGACAGAGGGTAAACAAGTACCTTTGGCATTTGAACTGAGCTACAACAGCAACGATATCAAACCAAACCACCGTTACAGCCTACGTGCTCGTATCGAAGTGGATGGTAAATTGCGCTTTATCAATGACACAAGCATTCCTGTCATTACAGATACAGAACAAACGCACCAAGCAAACATTCGTCTTGTTGGTACTCGTTAATCGTTAGCCCAACTGATTGTTAAAATGGCAGCCATTAAGGCTGCCATTTGTATTTTCTGAGCGAGACTTTTCCAATCTCAGACACTTCAATTCCCTCAGCTTCAAGCTTTTGCTTTTGTCTTTCCAGATCGCGACCTTTCAACGAAATCTTCCCCTGACTATTTATGACACGAAACCATGGCAGTTTACTGCCTTCGGGTAGATTACCTAACGCTTTACCAACATGCCTTGCATAGCCCGGATAGCCAGCCATTTTGGCAATTTCACCATAAGTAGAAACACGTCCGGTGGGAATTTGGTGAATTACAGCAAAGATTTGCATTAAAAATTGGTCCATACTGAAAGTGTCCATTGTTGTTTACCAAGGAATGGTAATACACAAGACTTGTACTTCGCTATCAGTTCTTGCTCCTTAACATCATTTGTCGCTCATCTCTCTTCACCGCCTTTTATTGTTTCTTTTGTGAGCTGCAAGTGATCTCTCAGAGTAAGTTGGAAATACAAAAACAAGCTTATGCTTAGTTTACATATAGACCCGCTCAACGACTTTTAATGCCCAGTTTGACATGCCGTTGAGTTACCAAGTTGGTTGGGGAAGCCAGGAGGCGCTATGATTTTTTCGACACTTCAATTTCTTATTACGACTCTTCTTGCCGTGGTGTGTGCTCGTGCCATCAGTTTGAGCGAAGGAGAGATCCCCGTTCTCGCCTTAATGATTCCCGCACTGTGGATATTGCCACAAGGAGGAATTGCCGGTTTGATTCTGCTCGGTGCCATGACCGTTTATGGTGTCACTCTGTCGATGCAGCCGATTGCATTGTCAGTGGGCGTTTTGATCCTATTCCCACTATTAATGGTCGTGTTCTCACGTCGTAGTTCACTAGGCGTATTGCTTACCGCTGGTCTGATTGTATTGACCTTACAAGTAGGCATTATGGTGACACAACAAGCCGGGAAGCTTGATGGCTCTGCGTGGTTGACAGTGGTGCAAACCTTATCAGTGATAGTCATGTGGTGGGCAGCAAATCATTGGAAACCTTCAGAAAAACACAGTTGGTGGTCATTGCTGTTGTTGCTGCCACTGTGGTTAGCTGATTTGCCTTATGCTGTGCTTGTCGCACTAAGTATTACGGGAATTCTGGCTTCTATGGAGGCGTTAACTAAGATTCGAAATTCGATGCGTTGGGGTAAGTTGCTCTGCTGGACTTTGCCGACCGTAGGGTTCGCTGCATTAGTCGTTAGCCCAAACATTGAAGTACCAAACCCTGTCTTTGTTGTTTGGATTTGTTTGCTCGGAACGGCTTGGATGACGGACTACATCTTACGTAGTAGCGATGAGCAGGCAGAGTTATGAAATAGTTGTAGTCGCTCTGGGTAAATAGTGACCCGTGCGGCAGACTCTTGATTTGTTTATGAAATAATAGGCCGAATGTTATATGTTCGGCCTTTCATATTTATTGTGCATTTAATAATAAAAATTCAATCCTACCTTCAATATGTATGAAGGGTCCTTTTAGAAACGTTTGTCATGGTTAAAGTAGTTCAAAGGCTGTTGGTTTTTGCTTGCTTTCTATTGAGTTTGAGCCTCAAAGCAGAACCGGAACAAGCCCCTAATTATAAGGTAGCGACAGAGGCGGATGATGTCGTTACTCGCGTGTTATTTGACGCAGTAGCAGAACATTTTGGTGTTTCGATCCAGTACGTGAATTACTCGAGTTTCGACGCTATTTTGGATTCTGTTGCGAACGGTGAGAGCGACTTTGCTGCGAATATCACCTACACCTCAGAACGTGCACTGAAGTTCAGTTATTCACGTCCAACTAACATTGAATATACTTATCTGTATGGTTTGAATGACGCGACCTTAGGTGAAGCGAGTGTTGTTGGGGTACCAAAAGACACCATCTATGCAGAGCTTATTCAACAAAACTACCCTGAGTTGCTTCAAGTTCCTTATCAAGGGCATGAAGAAGCGGTGGCACTGCTGCGTTCTGGTCAAGTTGATGGGGTAGTAGATGCTATCAATCAACTCAAACCTATGTTGCTAGAAGGCTTTGATGCCAAACTTCTTAATGACCAAATCTCCATCAAGCCTGTTTCTATTGTTAGCCAGAAAGGATCACATCTTGATGAGTTGTCGACGTTTGCCAATTTTATTCACGATGAATCGGTACAAAAGCATTTACGCGAACAAGTTGCGCTATATCAGTTTGAACTTCGACAGACAGCATTGCGTGAATCTATCAAACGACTGCCAATCGATTTAGAGCAGCCTCTTACTATCAAGTTTGAATCTATCTTTCCTTACGTGGTTTATAAAGAGGACGGCTCTATCGAAGGGATGACAGCAGACGTCGTAATGAAAAGCTGTAAAATTTTGGCTTTAAATTGTGTGGTTATCAGCAAGCCTGATGAAAGTTGGGAGTCCATGTACGCCCAATTTATCCAAGGTGAATTCGATTTATTAGCGCCACTGACCATCAGTCGAGAACGACGTGCTTTCAGTTACTTCCCTCAGCCTCATTACCAACCAACGTCGGTTATGGTGAAACGCTTGGGCTACAAGCCCAACGTATATTCCCATGTGTCTCAGCTTATTTCTGAACGTATTGGTGTGGTAAAAGATGACTTTTTTGATCAAATGCTTACCCAAATGTTGCCATTAAAGGAACTAAAGCGATTTGATTCTCAGCAAGCAACATTAGATGCCTTGTTAGCCAGAGAGATTGATTACATTGCGATGGACACCGCTATGCTGAATCATTTCTTACGTTTGAGTGAGTTAATTCCAATCGAACAAGACGATGCGATTGGTGAGTTTTACGAATCGGAATTGTCGATAGGGTTAACAACCAATCAGCGTGGTGAAATTCTCGCCCCATACTTTAGTCGAGCAATCTCCATGCTAGATTTGGAGAAAATTGTTGCTCAGTATGACTTAAGACCAGATTGGCGAACCGCCTTAGAATATGAAGTTCGTTTGGCGACGCAGACTCAAGCTGTGTTTGTTTTTGTGCTGGTGTTTGCGGTTGGTGTCAGCTTGTACCTATACCGTCAATCAAACACTGACAACTTGACTGGATTGAGAAATCGACGCTCGTTACAACTTAAGTACCGACAGGGTGTACCAAAGGATCTTGCGGTCTTGTATCTCGATATTAACCACTTCAAGCAAATCAACGATACGTTTGGACATCGAGCAGGGGATAAAGTGTTGCAATTGCTGTCGCTCAAAATACATCGTGTGTGGGCGGGTAGAAGTTATCGTATTGGTGGTGATGAGTTTATTTTGCTTGGCTATCCTACTGAGGTTCAGTTAAGTCGAGCGGTTGAAGAACTGAGTTCACTGGATGTCAAAGACGAACAATCTGATGGTTTGAATGTGGTAACCATTTCTGTGGGTGTTTCCGCCAAGCGAGAGCGAAGCGTTAGTCTTGAGCAAGCGCTGCATTTAGCAGATGAAGATATGTACTCGAGCAAACAAGCTTCCCGGAATTGTAATGAAGCAAACCCTTGTATGGTTTAGCTTTAATAGACTGAATTGACCGAGTTTTGTCCAAACGGAAGTGAAAAGGACAAATTCGTCGCTTTAGCCCTTGCAATCCGAGAGGCGATGCTGAATAATCCTCACATCATTTGAGACAAGCTCTCAAAGCAAGAATTATGGGGCTCTGGTCCTCTCGCAACAATAGCTCGTGAACTCGGTCAGGTCCGGAAGGAAGCAGCCGCAGCGTGTGACTTGTGTGCCGGGATGTGGCTGGGGTCCCACCCTTTAAAAGCCTCGCTTATACAGCGAGGCTTTTTCGTTTTTATCTTCTGCACTTTAGATCCAATTTTCGATTTAGAACCACTAGATCTTCAAATTGTTGCCTCGCCTTCAAACCAAGTCATTCTCGCTGAACCAAGCATCTCGAGGTTACTTGGGTATACATGGACGAGCTTCATTCTATGGTAAGGAATCTAAAGTCGCACTTTTCCCCGCGTTATTCATTTTTCCCAGAATATGCTCAGAAAATAAATATTCATTACCGATGAATGCAAGGCTTTATATTCTTACAGTGCTCGCATCATTATTTTCTGTTAGCAATTCTTTTATCTTCTCGTTCCTGTTTATTCGAATGGTTTGTCTGCTTGTTAGATTTGTTAGCAATCTTTAAGAAAATTAATCTGTAGAAAAATTACACTTTTCGGGAAATATGAAGTGTATTTTCCGTCTATTCGGGGTCTTATTCATGATCTTTTACACTTGTTTTATTTTTTGTATGACAAAATAAAATTGAGATTGATTGGGGTCAAAGATTCGTCCGCATTCGCCTTTTTCGGGGCTGAAAGTTAATTACAAGTATTCATTGGTTCGGGTAGGTTATTTTTACTCGCTGACATAACACTGAATAGATTCTTGATAAATATTCAAAATGAAAATAAACGGTGCAAAGGTGACGAGCGAGGTGATTTAACTCAATTCTATTCAGCGAATGCTTTTTATCAGTTTGAAATTGTACTGATGTCGCTTGAATGCTTTTTGGAGACCCCCATGACTAAAAAGTGGTTTACTGAGTCGGTTGAAGAAACACTGACTCAATTTAATGTATCAACTGAGCAAGGTCTGACTTCGGAAGAAGTAGAACAGCGTCAGGCTGAACACGGCAAAAATGAGCTACAAGAGCAAGAAGGCAAATCTGCGCTTGAGCTATTTCTACACCAATTTAAGAACCCATTGATCTTCATTCTGGGTATTGGTGCGATTGTTTCCTTCTTCACTGGTCACCTAGTTGATGCGATTGCCATCACTGTGATCATCTTCATCAATGCCATCATTGCATTTTGGCAAGAGTTTAAAGCTCAGAAGGGCATGGAAGCACTGCGAGAAATGGCAGCCCCAACCGCACAAGTTCGTCGCAATGGAGAATGGGTTGATGTCTTGGCGCGTGACATTGTGCCAGGCGATATCCTAAAGATTAATACGGGTGACATCCTCGCAGCGGACGTGCGTATCATCGAAGCGAACCGTCTCGCAGTAGATGAGGCTGCGCTTACTGGTGAGTCTGAGCCGGTTGATAAAATCGTCAAGGTGATTGAAGACGAAACCGTTGGTCTTGGTGATCAGCGTAATATGGGCTTTATGACCACGATTGTGACGACAGGTACAGGCTTAGGTGTAGTAGTCAGCACAGGCATGAAGACGGAAGTCGGTCATATTGCGGATATGATGGCAAACACCGAAGAAACCAAAACACCAATGCAAGAACGTATGGATACCATCGCGAAGACCTTGATGGTTGCGGCTTTGGGTGTGGTTGCTGTGGTTTGTGGTATCGGTCTTTACCATGGTATGCCTTGGCTCGAAATCCTCAACACGGGTATTTCTCTATCGGTAGCAGCAATTCCAGAAGGTCTACCAACGGTTATTTCAATTGTGTTGACCATGGGCTCAACACGTATGGTGAAGAACAACGCATTGGCGAAGCAGCTTTCTGCGATTGAAACGCTCGGTTCAACCACGGTTATCTGTTCGGATAAAACCGGTACGCTGACACAAAACCAAATGCAGGTAATGAAAGCGTACGATGCAAGTGGTCGTTACTGGGAAGTGTCGGGCAAAGGCTTTAGCCCTGAGGGGGAATTCAAACCTCTAGGTCATACGGTTGATGCAAAGCAAAGCCCAGAAATGATGAAAGGCTTGGTAGTTGCGACCCTGTGTAATGATGCGGAATACATCAAAGATGGTGATAATTCGTCAGTGCGTGGTAACCCAACCGAGGGTGCACTGATTGTTGCCGCGGCAAAAGCGGGTCTGGAACAATCAGACATGCTATCAACAGGCGGTTACTCTATCGTCGAGAAGTTCCCATTCGACTCTGCACGTAAGATGGCGTCAGTGATTGTTAAAGGACCTGATGGTAAGCACTTCCTCGCTATCAAAGGTGCGCCAGATGTGGTGTTGCGTAATGCCTCTGGTTTTATGGTTGATGGTGGTGAGCTACCAACAGCTCCAACCATGTCGACAGGTAGCCTTGCGTTAGCGGCAAGTCCAGCAGAAGAGGTCATCGCGAATTATGAAGCGGCAATTCAGGACTTCGCAGAGCAAGCGCTTCGTACTTTGGCGGTGGGTTACAAAGAGCTGACAGAGGATGACCTAAAGCGTGATCCTGCTGAGCTAGAGAAAGATGTGACCGTGCTTGGTTTGTATGGAATCATGGACCCACCGCGTCCAGAGGTTCGAGATGCAGTAGAGAGTTGTTACAACGCTGGCGTTCGCACGGTAATGATCACGGGTGACCATGCACTCACTGCAGCGGCAATTGCACGCGAAATCGGCATTATCCGCAGTGAAAAAGACTTGGTTATAACGGGAGCACAACTGGATGAAATGGACGATGAGGCATTGCGTAAGATTTGCCCGGAAGTGGCAGTCTTTGCCCGCGTGACGCCAGAACACAAGCTGCGTATTGTTCAAGCTCAGCAACACAATAATGAAGTGGCAGCGATGACGGGTGATGGCGTTAATGACGCACCTGCCCTTCGTCGAGCTGACATTGGTGTTGCGATGGGTATTACCGGTACTTCGGTGGCCAAAGATTCAGGTGATTTGATCCTTCTGGATGACAACTTCAGTACGATCGTGAAAGCCGTGCGCCAAGGACGTCAGATCTTCGATAACTTGCGTAAGTTCATTCGCCAAGCACTGACAGCGAACGTGGGTGAAGTGTCGGTTATCTTATTTGCTTTCTTGATGATGGGACCTGAGGCGATTCTACCACTCACGCCATTGATGATTCTTTGGATTAACCTAGTCTCTGACGGCTTGCCTGCTTTGGCGTTGGGTGTTGAGCCAGAAGAGAAAGACTTGATGGAACGTAAGCCGCGCAAGCGTAACGAAAGTTTCTTCAGCGACCATCTCGGTACACGTATTGTGACGCGTGGTTTAGCATTAGGCGGAATGAGTTATTTGGCGTTCAACTGGGCATTGAGCAGCGGTCAAAGCGCTCAATATGCACAGACAATGGCTTTCGCAATGCTGATTTTTGCTCAGCTATGGCACTTGTTTGACTCGCGTACGTTTAACTCGCTATACCGTAAGAATCCTTTCACCAATAAATACCTATTGGGGGCTGTCGCGGTCTCGGCAACGCTGTCCCTTGGCGTGATTTACACCGGTCTTGGTCAGTTGATCTTTAACACAGAGGCACTAAGTGCTGGTCACCTATTTGGTGTGATATTAGTGTCTTCACTGCCGACGTTCATTTTGTCTGGTATCAAAGAGATGACGAAAACCAAAGTCGTTTAAGAATGGTGATGTCGATTCTTGCAGCATAGGGAAGCGACAGAGACCTAAAGCCCGCCGAGAGTGATAGCTTGGCGGGCTTTTCTTTTCTCTCAAGCAAGGCATCTCTTTAGCTGTGCGAAGGTTTACTCTATAATCCCCCCGTTTTCATCTGGTACTTCACCAACTTTCATCTGGGATATTTTCATGATTTCAAAAAACCAACTAAAACTGCTGCGTGCTTTAGGTCAAAAGAAGCAGCGTAAAGCGCACGGCTTATTTCTGGTTCAAGGTGAAAAGAACGTACTGGAGTTAGCGAACAGCTCGCTCACGGTAAAGCAGATTTTTGCGACTGCTGAGTTTCTAGAGCAGCACAGCCAAGAACTAAACGGTTTCGAATGTATTGAAGCGTCACTTGATGACTTAACCAAGGCAAGTACCCTGGTCAGCAATAACGCAGCCATTGCTGTGGTTGAAATTCCAAACGTAACAGTGCCTCAGGCAAAAGGCTTGATGATCGCATTGGATGGCGTATCTGATCCGGGGAACCTAGGTACGATCATTCGCGTAGCAGACTGGTATGGTATCGAGCACATCATCGCGAGCACAGATTGTGCCGACCCATACAACCCAAAAACCATCAGCGCAACCATGGGTAGCTTTGGTCGTGTGCAAGTTAGCCTAGTGGATTTACCAAGCTACTTAGAAGAGGCAAACTTGCCTGTGTATGGTGCTTTTCTTGAAGGCGAGAGCGTGCACAAAACGGAATTCTCAGCAGACGGTATTTTGTTGATGGGCAGCGAATCTCATGGTGTGCGTGAAGCGGCGTCTAAATTTGTGACTGACAAGATTACTATTCCAGCATTTGGTGGTGCAGAGTCTCTAAACGTAGCAATGGCGACAGGTATTATTCTGGACAACATGCGTCGTCAACACAGCTAATCGCAGCAACGAATCATAGATACAAAAAAAGCGTAACGAGCCAGACTTTTTCAAGTTGAGGTTCATTACGCTTTTTTCGTTTTAATGCGCTTATTTTTCTAGCATGTCCAATTTATTTGGCACGCCGTTCCACTTTTCTGCTTCATCCATTGCTGGCTTCACTTCAGTTTGTACCGGCCAGATTTCTGCAAGTTCTGCGTTGAGCTCTTTGTAGATCACTTGATCTTCTGGTAGCTCGTCTTCTTGGAAGATGGCGGCTGCGGCACATTCATCCACGCACAAGCCACAATCGATGCATTCAATCGGGTTGATTACCATAAAGTTTGGACCTTCGTGGAAGGCATCAGCAGGGCATACCGCGACACAGTCAGTGTATTTACATTGGATACAGTTATCGGTTACGACAAACGCCATGATAATCAGCTCTTAAGTTAGTCAAAATTGAAGAATGGGGATAATACTCATCCCAAGGCAAAATTCAACATTCGCTACGTTAATTCCGCCGCGCAACTTGGATTTAGTATGACAGACAATTCAATTTCTCGTAAAATGCGCGCCATTGTGAGCTGACTGCTTTTTCACCCTTGATATTAACGAGGAGAAAATAGCAGTTCTGGCTAAGACACCTACCATAACGAGACATCACATGATTCGTATTAATGAAATTAAACTTCCTCTTGATCACGAGGAAGGCGCGCTATTGGACGCGATTACTAAAAAGCTTGGCATTGCTGCTGAGAAAGTTATCTCTTTTAATGTCTTTAGACGCGGCTACGATGCTCGTAAGAAAACCAATATTCATCTTATCTACACGCTAGACATCATCGTTGAAGGTGATGAAGAAGCGTTGCTAGCGAAATTTGAAAAAGACCCACATGTTCGCCAAACACCTGACATGGAATACAAGTTCGTGGCGAAAGCACCTGAGAACCTAACTGAGCGCCCAGTGGTGATCGGTTTCGGTCCTTGTGGTCTTTTTGCGGGTTTGGTTTTGGCTCAAATGGGCTTTAACCCAATCATCGTTGAGCGTGGTAAAGAAGTACGTGAGCGCACTAAAGACACGTTTGGCTTCTGGCGCAAGCGTACACTTAACCCAGAATCGAACGTACAGTTTGGTGAGGGCGGTGCAGGTACTTTCTCTGATGGTAAACTTTACAGCCAAGTGAAAGATCCAAATTTCTACGGTCGCAAAGTGATCACTGAGTTTGTTGAAGCTGGAGCCCCAGAAGAAATTCTATACGTAAGTAAGCCGCACATCGGTACCTTTAAACTGGTTACCATGATCGAGAAGATGCGCGCGAAAATCATCGAGCTAGGTGGTGAGATCCGCTTTAGCACTCGTGTTGACGATCTGCATATGGAAGATGGTCAAATCACAGGCGTAACGCTATCAAACGGTGAAGAGATCAAATCTCGTCACGTAGTACTAGCGGTAGGTCATAGTGCTCGTGATACTTTTGAAATGCTGCACGACCGTGGCGTTTACATGGAAGCGAAACCATTCTCTGTTGGTTTCCGTATCGAGCATAAACAGTCAATGATCGATGAAGCGCGTTTTGGTCCAAACGCAGGTCACCCAATTCTTGGTGCTGCAGACTACAAACTGGTTCACCACTGTAAGAATGGTCGTACGGTTTACAGCTTCTGTATGTGCCCTGGTGGTACGGTAGTTGCGGCAACTTCTGAAGAAGGTCGTGTAGTAACGAACGGCATGAGCCAGTACTCTCGTGCGGAGCGTAACGCGAACAGCGCAATCGTCGTCGGTATCTCACCAGAGGTAGATTACCCAGGCGATCCACTAGCAGGTATCCGTTTCCAACGTGAACTGGAATCGGGCGCTTACACACTTGGTGGTGAGAACTACGACGCACCAGCGCAGAAAATTGGTGACTTCCTGAAAGGTCGCGATCCAAGCGCACTGGGTGATGTTGAGCCATCGTTCACTCCGGGCATCAAATTGACTGACCTGTCAAAAGCGCTACCTGAGTTTGCTATTGAAGCGATTCGTGAAGCGATTCCAGCATTCGATCGTAAGATCAAAGGTTTTGCATCAGAAGATGGTTTGCTTACAGGTGTTGAAACACGTACGTCTTCTCCAGTTTGCATCAAGCGTGGCAAAGACTTCCAGAGCATTAACTTAAAAGGTTTCTTCCCTGCGGGTGAAGGTGCCGGTTATGCTGGTGGTATTCTTTCTGCGGGTATTGATGGCATCAAAGTGGCGGAAGCCGTAGCGCGTGACATCGTAGCTTCACTGGAAAATGCATAATTTAGTCGCGTGATATAACGTCGAAAGCCAGCCCGATCATAGGCTGGCTTTTTTGTCTTTGCTGCATAGCTAGTTATTTCTCATTTAAATTTCTGAACGACTGGTTACTTATCCAACCTCTTCTCATGCTTTATATTCTCATGGTTATTCATCGAGCTGAGGGCGGTGTTGATGGTATATAAATATGCAACTGAGCATCTATTGTTTTGTCTTATGTATTGATTCGATTAGAGATCGATAGACTAAATCTATGGATAAAATTGCTAATTTCCATTTAGTAAAATCAAGAAATTAGACGACACTTATCTTAAAGGCAGCAAAAATGTGCCGCTAAGGAGATAAGAATGCACTCACTAAAAGTTAAAGATTACATGACGTTACAGGCAGTGACTTTCACCAAGAACATGTCGTTGACGGCGGCTTTGGACAAGGTGATGCAAAGTGTTACTCTAGGTGGGCCTGTTATCGACGAAAACGAGAAAGTCATTGGATTCCTTTCTGAACAAGACCTTTTGGACAAACTCGTTAAAGCCAGTTATCACTGTCAGGACACGCACACAGTAGAAGAGTGTATGCATGATGATGTTTTGTCTGTATCGCCGGATATGTCGATCATTGAGTTGGCCGACATGATGAAAATAGGCAAGCCAAAAATGTACCCTGTGGTAGATGATAAAGAGAAACTCGTCGGTGTGATTACAAGACGCGATGTGCTGAGAGCGATAGGAAAAACGCTGAACGAATGTTTCAAACACCCCGTTTAATTACAAAACAATAAGTATGAAGACGAAAGACGCTACGGCGTCTTTTTGTCGTTGAGGAAGAATATGTCTACGCAAGACGCAAAGTTTGTCCAAGGTTCAACCATGCGCCACATTCTGGTGATGTCCGGAGCGGGTTCCGTGGGTTTAATGGCGCTGTTTGTCGTCGATTTGCTTGATATGTTGTTCATCAGTATGTTGGGGCAGGTCGAGTTGGCTGCGGCGGTTGGTTTCGCGGGAACATTAATTTTCTTCTCAACTTCAGCATCGATAGGTACCTCGATAGCGATGGGCGCTTTAGTTTCCAAAGCGATCGGTGCAAAGGATTTCGAACGAGCGAAGTTGACCAGTGGTAGCATCATGCTGGTGGCTTTTATGATCAGCTTGGTCATTACCATTGGTATGTTCATCCACATTCCCGAATTACTCGCAGCCATTGGTGCGGAAGGAGTTGCAGCGGAGCGTGCTGAAGCGTATCTCAACATTCTTCTACCAAGTGCGCCAATTTTGGCATTAGGTATGTCAGCCGGTGCAGGTTTGCGTGCTGCTGGTGATGCTAAACGCTCGATGTGGGCCACGTTGGCTGGTGGTATCGTTAACGCGATTCTTGATCCTCTCTTTATCTTTGTCTTCAAATGGAACGTGGAAGGTGCGGCGGCGGCCTCGGTGATTGCTCGTTTTACGGTATTGGCATTCTCCCTTTATCCGCTGGTGAAAGTGCATCAGTTGGTGTCCTTTCCAACATTCGATATCTTCAAAAATAACCTTAAGCCGATTTTGGCGATTGCCATTCCAGCAATCATCACTAATACCGCAACGCCAATTGGCAACGCGATTGTAACGACACATATTGCTCAATTCGGTGAGGACTTTGTCGCAGGCTTTGCGGTGATAGGGCGTTTAACACCAGTGTGTTTTGCTGTGATTTTTGCATTGTCTGGTGCGGTTGGTCCTATCATTGGGCAGAACTTTGGCGCGGAGCGAATGGACCGCGTGAAGCGAACACTGACAGACTCTTTGTTGGTTACCACTATTTACACTCTGGGTGTTTGTGCCTTGCTTTATGTTTTGCAAGATTACATCGTCGCTATGTTTAGTTTGACGGGGGATGCCGCGATTATTGTTGTCGCGTTCTGCACTTACGTTGCTATCACATTTGTATTCAATGGCACTTTATTTGTTGCGAATACCTCGTTTAACAACCTTGGTAAACCGCTTTATTCAACGGCATTGAATTTGGGTAAAGCGACAATTGGTACATTACCATTTGTGTACTTTGGGGCTCAATGGTATGGCGCACTTGGTGTGTTATATGGACAAGCGGTGGGTACGATTGTATTTGGCTTACTTGCACTGGTAGTACTGAACAAGCACATCAAAGATCTGATGCAGAACTTTGGGGAAGACATTATTGAAGACGACCCTGCGATTACTTGTGTTAACACTCAGCCTTTCTGTTCGCATGACGCGGTATTGATCGACGAAGTCGCAACGGCTTTGGAAGAAGAAAAAGCGTAATTTTGCTTAATTCATTATATTGTTCTTGACCTTGGAGCTAGCTCCAAGGTTTATCCTTGGTGGCAGAAAGAGGCTCATCACCAATAAGGAAAGTGAATTATGTGTACAAAACATCAAGGTTGCCAATCTGGCAAAATCAAATCTGCGGTGGCGGTAGGTGCAAACGACTCTTGCTGCGCACCGGCAAAACCAACTCTCAATATCACGCAAGCGAGCGTGGTCGACTCAGAAGGCTCTTGCTGCAGTAGCGGCGGTTGTAGCTCAGAGTCTGCCGAAGACGAAGGTCCTGCCGAACCCCTCGAATCCTCCATTCGTCATAGCTGGTTAGTGTCTGGTATGGACTGTCCTTCTTGTGCCCAAAAGTTAGAGAAGGCGATTACCTCTGTAGAAGGGGTTACCAACGCTAAAGTACTATTCGCAACCGAAAAATTGGTCGTCGATTTTGATAACCGTGCCGTCGCGGCTGTAATTGAGCAGGTCTCTCAACAAACTGGTTTTCCATTAACTTCTACCGATGCACCAAAGCCAAAAGCAGAAAAGAAAGGTTGGTTAGGCATTGTTAAAGACAATGTACAAATCCTATCGATCGCAGGTGCAATGGCGTTTGCTGGCATCATTTCTGATTTCAACCCAACGTTAAGTACTTGGTTGTTTACCTTAACCTGTTTGCTTGGTTTGTATCCGGTTGCAATGAAAGCGGTAAAATTGGCTCGTAGTGGCACTCCGTTTGCGATTGAAACATTAATGAGTGTCGCAGCATTAGGTGCACTTTACCTTGGCGAAACTGCTGAAGCAGCGATGGTGCTATTGCTTTTCCTTATTGGTGAAAAGTTAGAAGCATACGCATCATCTCGTGCTCGCAGTGGTGTTCAGGCATTGATGGACTTAGTGCCTGAAAATACGACACTAATTGTGGACGGCGAACGTCAAGAAGTGCCAGCGTCACAGCTTCAGCCAGGTGACATTATTGAAGTCGCTCCTGGTGGTCGTATGCCTGCTGACGGTCTACTTATGACCCAAGCAGCAAGCTTTGATGAGAGCGCACTAACCGGTGAATCCGTTCCAGTTGAACATGCTGAAGGTGGAAAAATCATGGCGGGTGCCGTGGTTGTCGACAAAGTCGTGCAAGTGAAAGTGACGTCTCGCCAAGGTGAAAACGCGATCGACCGTATTCTGCATTTGATTGAAGAAGCAGAGTCACGCAAAGCACCGCTTGAACGCTTCCTAGATAAATTCAGTCGTTGGTACACACCGCTGATGATGCTTGTCTCTCTATTAGTCATCATCACACCGCCATTGCTGTTTGCACAACCTTGGGAGACATGGGTATACCGCGGTTTAGCATTGTTATTGATCGCATGTCCATGTGCTTTGGTTATCTCTACTCCTGCAGCGATTACCTCAGGTTTAGCCGCGGCAGCAAAACGAGGTGCCTTGATCAAAGGCGGTGCAGCGTTGGAACTGTTGGGACGTGTTGAATCTGTCGCGTTCGACAAAACAGGTACTTTGACACAAGGTAAACCGCAAGTGACTGACGTGGTTCCATTCGATGTAACAGAAGAGCAGCTATTAAGCTTAACGGCGTCGATTGAGATTGGCTCAAGTCACCCACTAGCGTTATCGCTGGTAAGTAAAGCGCAAGAGCAAGGCATCAATATTCCTGAAGCGGCAGATAAAACTGCGCAGGTTGGTTCTGGTGTGACAGGTGTGGTTGAAGGGAAGTTGGTTCAAGTCATCGCACCATCGAAAGCAGACTTCCCAATCTCGCAACAGGTTGAGCAACAAGTGGTTGAGTTAGAAGGGCAGGGTAAAACGGTCGTTATTGCTCGTCATGATCATGAAGTCATTGGTTTGATCGCATGGCAAGACACGCTTCGCCAAGACGCCCAGCAAGCGGTTGCTGCACTGAAGAAACTTGGTATTTCATCAGTCATGTTAACCGGTGATAACCCACGTAGTGCAGAAGCTATTGCTAACCAGATTGGTCTTGATTACAAAGCCAGTCTGTTACCAGCGGATAAAGTGCACTATGTGGAAGAGATATCAGCGCAACACACTGTCGCGATGGTCGGAGATGGTATTAACGATGCACCGGCGATGAAAGCATCCAGCATCGGTATCGCCATGGGTGGTGGTACGGATGTTGCGCTAGAAACCGCAGATGCGGCCCTGACTCACAACCGCTTGGTTGAATTGCCTGCGATGATTGAGCTATCACGTGCGACGCTCAATAATATTCGTCAGAACGTAGCGTTGGCTTTAGGCTTGAAAGGCGTGTTCTTGGTGACAAGCTTACTCGGTATTACTGGGTTATGGGTTGCGGTATTAGCCGATAGCGGGGCTACTGCCTTGGTGACTTTGAACGCTTTAAGACTATTACGCTTTGAAACTAAGCAAGTAAAATAATCATAAACGTGTATTAAGAATTAACCTGAGGCGGAGACGTCTCAGGCTTTTTTATATCTGTTAATCGAGATGGTCTTAGTGATGGTTTCGTTTGGTGAATCACTGATTACTATGCAATGAAATGATCTTTTGGTCTGTAAAGTGTGATCCAAACCGTTTTTATTTGAAAGTGTAGATTTATTACATTGTTTCATTGTGATTGTGATCACTCAATGTTGGTAAAAGGTTCGCTACAGTGCATCTGTACCCAACAACTTATTAATGAGCTTATTGTTTACAAAATAAGCCACAACAAGGAGCGACTTATGTCTCAAGCTGTATTCCATTTAGGTGTTACTGAAGCTGATCTTAATGGTGCTACTCTAGCAATCATTCCAGGCGATCCAGCACGCGTACAAAAAATCGCAGAAGAAATGGAAAACCCAGTATTTCTAGCAAGTCACCGTGAATACACGCTATACCGTGCAGAGCTAGACGGTAAACCTGTTGTGGTTTGTTCTACAGGTATCGGTGGTCCATCTACTTCTATTGCAGTAGAAGAGCTAGCGCAACTTGGTGTTCGTACTTTCCTACGTGTTGGTACTACTGGCGCAATCCAACCACACGTAAACGTAGGTGACATGATCGTTACGACAGGTTCTGTTCGTCTAGATGGCGCGAGCCTACACTTTGCTCCAATGGAGTTCCCAGCAGTAGCAGATTTCGAAATCGCAACAGCAATGAAAGCAGCAGTTGAAGAGTCTGGTGCAACAGTTCATATGGGTGTGACTGCTTCAAGTGACACTTTCTACCCAGGTCAAGAGCGTTACGATACTTTCTCTGGTCGTGTTGTTAAGCGTTTCCAAGGTTCTATGCAAGAGTGGCAAGACATGGGCGTTCTGAACTTCGAAATGGAGTCAGCAACATTGCTAACCATGTGTGCAAGCTCTGGCCTGAAAGCAGGTTGTGTGGCGGGTGTAATCATCAACCGTACACAAAAAGAGATTCCAGATCATTCAACTCTGAAAGAAACGGAAGCTCGCTCAATTAAAGTTGTAGTAGAAGCCGCTCGTAAGATGCTTTAAGTACAACATTAGTTGGCATTTAAACAAACGGGAAAAACCAGAGGTTCGCCTCTGGTTTTTTCTATCTGTTCGTTTTGTTTGGGTGCAACAACTTTAAACCTGACGCAATAAAAAAAAGCAGCCGAGAGGGCTGCTTTTCTATTTTTTGATTGGAGGTTAAAAACTAGATTTCGTCAGAACCGCCAGCGGCTTCAAACCATGCAGAAAGGTGAGTTTTGAGATCTTTGAGTTCATCAGGACCGATCAGTGCCAAACCTAAATCTTCTGCACGAGTGATGTCATTATGGCGCAGTGGGCGGAAGCTCACCAACATCGCTCTTGCTTGTAGACCGCCAAGAAGATCACGCAGCGATTCAAGTTTGTAGAGCGTGTCATCGCCATCGTCACGCATGCCTTTGGTTTTACATTCGATGATGTGAAGCTTGTTGTTCACCACCGTTGCCACGTCAAGCTCATTACGAACTTCACTTTCACCGAGTTTGCGATAAACCTGCACGTTCAACGAACGGTCTTGAATGGTCGGCATGGTGTCTTGAATTTGTTTAACGGTGCTGTGAACCAGAGTTTCTAACCACTCACCATTTGAGAAGCGGCGTGCATCTTCGTCAGCAAACGTCAGTACGCCGTTTTCGTAAGTGGCGATTTGCGCTTCGACCAAGTCGGTCAACAACATGTTCAGTTCACGGTAGCCTTGTTGTTTCTCAGAAAGCTCAACATCTAGCTTTTGCTCTTTACGACACGTTGTTGCAAGGTAGTTTAGTGTAGCAAGACCAGGACCAAGCTCTAACGCGTTAGACGCCCAGCGCTCGCCAAGTTCATACAGCTTTTGGTCAAGTTGAGGAGGAAGGTCTACGTGGTGGAATTCACCGCGCGCACCGAAAATTGTAAGGTAGTCAGAAATCGTAATGTGGTCTTCTACTTGCGTGTCTTCTTTGCCATCTGGGTAAAGCCAGCATAATTTGTCACTGTTTGGCTCTACAACGAAGATTGGCCAGCGATAAGTACGGAAGACTTCGTACACGGAAAGCAGACGGTGACGAAGGCCACAGCTTGCATTGAGTTTAACTTCTTCGCCTCGGTCGTGGAGGTCTTTTGCCAATTTGTGGACAGATTGTTTGATCAGAGAAGTGTTTACTGCAGAAGGAATTTCAAAGAATTCGGAAGTAATTTCTCGCTGCTCTAATACTGCGCTCAGTCGCTCGTACATATCGGATTGGCTTTTGTCGCCGATGAAGACGATATGTGTACTTACAGTGCGATTATCCAAAAGAGGAGTGACTAATCTCACTGGATCTTGGTCGATAATACCAACATGAACAGCCATAGGTTTTCCTTCTTATTTGGCTTGCTCGAAAAGAGAAAAGAAAAGGGATGAGCAAGCCATAATAACCATATGTAGACAAGGCTCATAAAAAACAAGGGTGACTTTAATAAAAAGTCACCCTTATACAGTTGGTTGCAATAAATCCGCTACTTGTCGCGTTCGATTTTATAGCTTAAATCGATGAACCAGTTCATTTTGCTGATGCGCAAGTTGCGTCATTGATTCGCTGGTTTGCGCAATGCTAGACATCGCGTGATAGCTTTGGTCTGCAATGCTATTGATGTCTTCAATGCTGCGTGCAATATCGGCAGAAGTCTCGCTCTGCTCAGCTGCCGCCTGAGATATATGCGTGCTCATTTGGCTGATTTCGATGATCAGTGCTTGGATTTCTTCCATTGAACTGTTTGCTTTTGATGCTTGTTCCACCGACATTTCCATATCACTCATACAACTTTGAATCACCTGACTCGCGGTTTGTGAACTGGTTTGTAGGTTACTGATCATTGACTCAATCTCAGTTGTCGATTGTGTCGTCTTGGAAGCTAACACTCGAACTTCATCGGCAACAACTGCAAAACCACGACCTTGCTCGCCAGCACGTGCTGCCTCAATGGCGGCATTCAGTGCGAGTAGGTTGGTTTGTTCAGCAATGTTACGAATTACATCCAGAATAGAGCCAATTTGCCCACTCATTTTCTGCAATTCAGAAACCGCAGACACTGATTCGTTTAAACGTGTCTCAAGTTGGTTGATGGTCGAGATATTGCTGTTCATCACGTTGCGTCCTTGGTCAGACGCTGTCTCAACACGTTGTACCATCTCTAGCGAGCCTTGTGCACTCTGCGCGACTTCTTGTACTGAGTGAGACATCTCAGTCATTGCTGTCGCCACATTAGCGGTTTGCTCACGTTGAGAATTCAATTGTGTTTGTGCTTGTGAAGAAGTTTGCTCGTTGGTTGATGCGGTTGTTGCTAAGTTGTCTGATGCATCGTTTAGTTTCACAAGGATGTTGTGCAGGCTATCCGCGAGCGTATTGATGTGACCGCTCACACGGCTGAATTCGTTGTTGTAACGGTTGTCGATACGTTGCGTCATATCGCCTTCTGTAAGGCCTTCCAACGCTTTTAAGATGCGAGTTAGTGGTTCACGAACACTTTGCGCGATGTGGTAGCCGATCGCTGTTGCAAAGAGAACCACAATAACAGCAATGACAATCGCTTTAGTCACGCCCGCTGAGTAGATGTCCCCAGCGTCAGCGAGAGACTCGTTCAGCTTGTCGGTTGCGGTTGTGGTGAATTGTTCAAGAATTGCCATGCTAGAGTCTACTTTTGTCGCTAGGTTAGCAATGTTATTGTACAACGCAGATCGAGCCGATAAGTAACTGTTGTGTTGATCCAATACTCCGCCACGCATACCTACGTCGCGAGTAAACTGCTCAACGGATTCGCCGAAGGCTTTTTGCAGCTCAGGCAGTTGTGTCACAAGTCCACGGAACGCGTAGTTTAGGTGCGTGACTGCTTTACGGTTTTTTGCTACCGCTTGAGTTACGAATTCTGGGTTGGTACTTGCCAGCGCATCCGAGGTAATAACTTCAGCATCTTTTAATTTAATGAAGTAGCTTTTTGCCATCACTTTCACTGAGATGCTGGATTGATCTGCAACGTATTCTTTAAGACCAACAGAAAGCTCTGTGTTGAGCTTTTGGAAACGACGCGATGATTTTTGCACTTCTTCTTGTGCTGAGAACATTGCCTCATAGTTGTCCATGGCTTCTTTTGCTTCGGTAAAGTAGCTCTGCTCAAGTTCTTTAAGTTGAGAAAATGGTTCGGCAAGAGAAGGGTAGATTTGACTCGCGATTTCAAGTTGACTCAATGTCCCTTCAAAGCGCTGTTGAGATTTAGCAAATTCCTGACGCATTTCATCCATGCGTTGTTTATTCTCTGTGGTCAGGAAATCCTTAAAAGATTTATCTGCGGAAAGCAGTTCCACACTGGTCTGGTTAGATAGTGAAACAAGTGGTAGTGAAGACTTGGATACTGTCTCAAACTTACCGTGAATATCATTCATGCCCCCCATCATAATGGCAATCGTGACCGCAAACAGGACGATGATTAGCGCGAAGCCTGCATACATCCGTTTAATAACTGAACCTCGCATAAGTGAGCTTCCTCTCCCAAAAATAGACAAGATAAATAAGAAATGTCTTAAAAAAGTAACAAAATTCATTGGATTGTATTGAGTTTGAGACGCACGTTTTATGACGGACACGACAAAAAAAGCTTCAACGTAACGGCTTATATTGATAATGTTAAGTGAACACTGTTTTTTATTGAGCTCGCTTTTGGCTTAGCGCATACTAAATAGGTTACACACCTTATAAAATGGAGTACCCATGGCGGAAGAAACCATCTTTAGCAAAATTATTCGCAAAGAAATCCCAGCAGATGTCCTTTACCAAGATGATTTAGTAACGGCGTTTCGTGATATTAATCCGCGTGCACCAAGCCACATTCTTATCATTCCAAATAAGCTGATCCCGACAACTAATGACGTGGAAGCCGAAGATGAAGCGATGATGGGGCGCATGTTCACGGTTGCGAAAAAGCTGGCTAAAGAAGAAGGCATTGCAGAAGACGGTTACCGTTTGATTGTAAACTGTAACTCACATGGCGGTCAGGAAGTCTATCATATTCATATGCATCTAGTGGGCGGTCGTCCTTTAGGTCCAATGGTATTGAGCTAATCTATTAGAAGTGGATGAAGCAGTTCATCCACTTCTTTATACCCAAGCACTTCGGGATGTTTGGCTCAGCCAATGTTTTGAAATTACTTGGGTATATTTCTGTGAACGACACATTTGTGGAGATAAATGTGAAACATGGTGTGAAGCTATTCGGATTGATGAGCTGGGTCCTGCTTGCTACGGGATGTGCGAACTTATCCGCTGGCAATCTGTTCAGTCATTACAGCGACCAAAATAAAGAAGTCTACCAAGCGGTGGTTGCTGGTGAATACGCCAAAGCTGAACAACTGCAATCAAGTGATGTAGGTGGCGAAATCCTTGGAAACTTTGAACAAGGAAGAATTTCGTTTCTTGCTGAGGATTACCCTACCAGCTTGAACTCATTAGAAGAAAGCGATCGTGCAGTTCGTAAACAACAAGATCGTGCAACCATTTCTGTTACGGAAACAGCAACCAGCGTTGGTTCTCTTGCCGTTAACGACAATCTAAATGAATATCAGCCTGCCGATTATGAGCTCGGCTTTTTGCATTTGTACTTAGGTTTAAACTATTTGCAAAAGAATGATCTCGAAGGTGCGCTGGTAGAAATGCGCCGTGCTAACCAAGTGCAAGAAGCAGCGAAGAAAGCACGTGAAAAGGAACTAAAACGCGCAGAGAAGGATCTTAAGAGTCAAGGCATGTCGGCGAACCTAGGTAGCGTGCTTGCAAACTACCCAGATGCGGGTAAAAAGCTAAGTTCAGTACAAAATGGCTACTTGTTCTATCTGTCGGGTCTTTTATATGAAGCGTCACGAGATTTGAATAGTGCGTATGTAGACTACCGTCGTGCCCTTGCGGTGATGCCAAACAATAAGCAAGTGATTGAAAGCACCATGTATGCCGCAAAAAAGCTCGGCATGCGTGAAGACTTACGTTTACTTGAAAAACGTTATGGTAAAGCACCTTCAGGGTTGAGTAAGTCTCAAGGTCGCGTGATCGTGATCGACGAACAAGGTGTTGTAGAAGCATTACAAGGTTGGCGTATAGATTTGCCTATATATGACAGCCGAGGTGATGGTGCAATTTACTCGCTCGCATTACCTTATTACCCAAAAAGCGGAACGCAGCGTTTTGGCGATGTGGCATTGAATGGCAGCAAATTACCATCGAGCACTTTAGTCGATGTTAACTCGATGGCTCAAAACGATTTGAACGAACGTTTAACGACGATTGTTATTCGTCAGGCAATTCGTGTTTGGGCAAAAGACCGAATTAGAAAAGAAGCAGCGAAGAAAGGCGATGACGTCGGCAACATTCTTTTCAATGTTTGGAATACATTAACTGAACAACCTGATACCAGAAGTTGGCAGACGCTCCCGGGGACGGTGAAAACGGCTTCGAAAGTGGTGAAGCCGGGCAAGCAGAGTCTTAACTTAGGTGATCAGGTGTATCAATTTGACGTGCCAGCACAACAAACCACGTTGGTTTGGGTGTCCCGTCAGGGTTCGCACTCAACAGTGTGGCATAAACAACTAGGGAGGTTGTAATGAGAGCATGGCTTATAGGCTTAGCGGTGATCATTGGTTTAGCCGGGTGTGCTGACAACACCGCAGGTATCCGAATTGATGGTCAAACTCAAAAGGTGTTTTTTAATGACAATGTTTTGGGTAGCCGTTTGTTAGTTGACAACATCACAACGACTTACGTGGATGATCGCCCACGAGGTGTCGTGCAGTTAAGCAGTAACTACAAAGGTGACCAGCACATTCTTTATCGCTTTTATTGGTATGACAATACAGGTCTGGAAGTGAACACTAAACCTGGTCCGTGGCGCAAAATGATTGTGCGTGGATTCGAACAGGTGACTCTGTCTGAAGTGACGGTGAACCCAAACGGAACACAATTTCGCGTACAAATTCGCGAAGCAGATGATAACTAACTCAACTCGAGTAACACAATTTCGGCGGCTATGCTGCTTTGCCAAGGTGGAGGCACCTTGGTATGAAACACAAACTAAGGAACTCTCATGAAAAAAAGTATTATTGCTCTTTTAGGTCTTGCCGTCATTCTGGGTGGTTGTTCAAATAAGGTCTCTTACGGTGATGCGCAAGCGACAGAAACAACAACGATTGATTTCGGCTCGACGGATCTACAAAAAATTGCTGGCGAAATGGTCGACAGCATGATGATGTCAGGTTCAGTGGCAGCAATTACTCGTGACCAACGTCCTATCGTGTTTGTTGAGCGCATCAAGAACAAAACAAGTGAGCACATCGATACTGAATCTATTACTGACACTATCTCTACTAAGATGCTGAACTCTGGTAAGTTCCGTTTTGTAGACATGGATCGTGTGGAATCTGTTCGTGAGCAACTTAACTTCCAAAACACTGACGAGCTAGTGAACCAAAGCACAGCTATCCAATTCGGTAAAATGGTCGGTGCGCAATACATGCTTTACGGCAACCTTTCTAGCATCGTGAAAAATGCAGGCAGTGACAAAGACGTTTACTACAAAATGACGATGCGCCTAATGGATCTAGAAACAGGTCTGATTGAATGGGCGGATGAAACAGAAATCCGTAAAGAGCAATCTAAGAGCCTATTTGGTCTTTAATTGATTCTTGTTGGTCATATGACCTTGAGTGGAGAAGTCATTCATGGCGTGGTTTTCTTGGCAACAAGCGAAACAGTTAGATCCGAGTTTAAATACTCTTGATGGCTTCTTTACTTCACCACCAGTGAAGGTTCAAACCGTCACTGGTGGACTTACCAATCGTTGTTGGCGGTTGGAATCTTCAGAGGGTCTTGCGTATGTCTGGCGACCAACCAGTAACGTATGCAAGACCTTTGCTATATCTCGCCATAACGAATATCAAGTGCTCAATGCAATCGCCCCGCTTAACCTCGGACCTAAACCTGTCTTTGTTCATGAGCAAGGTTTGCTAGTGGAGTGGGTTCCGGGTGAGACATTGACTAAGCCTGGTATCGATATTGATGAATTATTGCCAATCGCTGCTGCTATTCATGAATATCCGTCGACGGCGATTCCTTTGGTTCCTTTCTCTTACTTGTCACGAATTGATCACTACTGGTTAGAGCTAGGTGGTAAGTACATTGGTACAGAGTTTGAAACCTTGTATCGAAAATGGCGGTCGGAACCGAGTGTTGAACAAGTTCCCGTTGCACTGTGCCACTTCGATCTTGGTTGTTATAACTTGGTTCGTGGTGAAGAGGGGGTGAAGGTCATAGACTGGGAATACGCCGCTTTATCTGATCCAAGATTAGACCTCACTTTGATTTTGCAGCTTGCCGATGTACCAATTGAGCAGGGTGTTGCTCAGTATTGCGAGATTCGTCAAATTGATGATGTGTCTCTGTGGCTGGAAGGCGTACGTGCGTGGATGCCAAGGACCATTATGATGGCGATGTTATGGTATTTGATCGCCTACAAATTGTGGGGTGATGAACAATACTTAGACAGTGCGAATGAGTTTAAAGACTTATTATGTATGGAAGATCACTGTTTTGATAACTCATGACTTTTTCCTCTTTAACCATAAGGAAATAGTGGTAGTTTAAAGTGAAGTACCAGCAAGTCACAGGGAGAGGTACACATGATTATTTACTTGCACGGCTTTGATAGTACAAGCCCAGGTAACCACGAAAAAGTTCTTCAATTGCAATTCATCGATGATGACGTTCGTTTCATCAATTACAGCACACTTCATCCTAAGCACGATATGCAGCACTTGTTGAAGGAAGTGTCTAAGGTCATCGACCAAGCGAATGACCCAGCCCCACTTATCTGTGGTGTTGGCCTTGGCGCATATTGGTCAGAGCGTATCGGTTTTCTTTGCGGCATTAAGCAGGTGATGTTCAACCCAAACCTGCATCCAGAGAAAACGATGGCAGGTCGCATTGATCGTCCCGAAGAATATGAAGATATCGCGACCAAATGTGTCGAGCAATTCCGAACCAAAAACCAAGATCGTTGTTTAGTGATTTTATCCAAAGAAGATGAAATACATGACAATTCGAAAACTGCGGCGGAGTTGGACAAGCATTATCAGATTATTTGGGATGAGAACCAAACGCACAAGTTCAAGAAAATCTCTCATCATCTGCAAGCGATGAAGGCATTTAAGAACGCATAAATTGCCCAATAGATAAAAATTTAACTACCTTTAAACAGCACTTCAAGAAGTGCTGTTTTTGTATCTATTGGTTTTGACTCTATCGCACTGATTCTGCCAAATTTTACATTTTGTATCGATTTATCGGCTTGATTTATCGATTTAACCTTTTGTGGCACGAAAACGTTACCGTCAAGCAGATGAAAAGTAGTCAATCCGTATCCAGAGTAAGGATTTTTGTTGCCATCAAAGGATTGCTCTATATAATGAACTTGGTAAAAATAATTTGATAAATATCAAAAAAAATTGAGAGCGAGTAAGAAACTTGCCCATTTTTTGTCTGAGATCGTGTGTTTCAGGCGAATAACCCGATGGACCATAAGCCGAAAACAAGAGTAGGCAATAACATGATGGCGTCGGGATTTATCCAAAAAGTGAGCTCACCTCTAGAGACCAAAGAATTCATCGGTTGGATGTATGACCGCAGCGTAACTGTGAGTCTACGTCGAGCTGAACCCATATATTCATTTTTGTAGAGGATAACATTGTGACACGCATTATCGTTGTAGGCGGCGGTGCTGGTGGCCTTGAGTTGGCTACCAAACTGGGTCGCACTCTGGGTCGTAAGAACCGCGCGCAAATTACACTGGTAGACCGTAAAGCGAGCCACTTGTGGAAACCACTGTTGCACGAAGTGGCAACAGGCTCATTAGACGAAGGTGTGGATGCATTGAGCTACCGTGCTCATGCCAAAAACCATTGCTTCGATTTCCAAATGGGTAGCCTTCAAGACATTGACCGTGAACGTAAAGTGATCATTCTAAGTGAACTAAAAGACGAACATGGTGAACTTCTGATGCCAAGCCGTGAACTGGAATACGATATTCTGGTTATGGCAATTGGCTCTACGTCAAACGACTTCAATACGCCTGGGGTTCGTGAAAACTGTATCTTCCTCGACAGCCCTGAACAGGCGCACCGTTTCCGTAGTGAAATGAATAATGAATTCTTAAAACTGCATGCAAAAAACGGTAACGGTACGGTAGATATCGCGATCGTTGGTGCGGGTGCAACTGGTGTTGAATTATCGGCAGAGCTTCACAACGCAGTAAAAGAATTACGTACGTATGGCTTCGGCGATCTTGACTCTAGCAAACTAAATGTAAACCTAGTTGAAGCAGGTGAGCGCATTCTGCCTGCGCTTCCACCACGTATCTCTTCTGCAGCGCATCAAGAGTTGGTTAAGCTAGGTGTAAACGTGCGTACTGCGACCATGGTGACACAAGCGGACAAAGACGGTTTGACTACCAAAGATGGTGAGAAAATCCCTGCACAAATCATGGTATGGGCTGCGGGTATCAAAGCGCCTGATTTCATCAAAGGTATTGCCGGTCTAGAAACGAACCGTATTAACCAATTAGTCGTGAAAAACACGTTGCAAACCACTCGTGATGACGACATCTTCGTTATCGGCGACTTGGCTCAATGTACCCAGCCAGATGGCTCATTTGTGCCGCCACGAGCTCAGGCTGCGCACCAAATGGCAAGTCAAGCGTTCACTAACATTGTGGCTAAGCTTAATGGTCGCGAGCTTAAAGCATACGAATACAAAGACCACGGCTCTCTAGTGTCTCTAAGCCGCTTCTCAACCGTTGGTAGCTTGATGGGTAACTTAACCAAAGGCTCTATGATGGTTGAAGGTCGCATCGCACGCGTAGTTTACATTTCCCTGTACCGTATGCACCAAATGGCGCTACACGGTGTGATTAAAACGGGTTTGATGATGCTGGTTGGTCGTATCAACCGCGTATTGCGTCCAAACTTGAAACTGCACTAATTTGAATTTTTGGTTCTTTGTTGAAGATTTGGCGAGAGAATCAAATAACAAATAGAAGAAAAGCCACCGCATGTCGGTGGCTTTTTTCATTCCAAGTCATTGGGTAACAGTGAATAAACGACCCCATCTTTTGGCTTCCCATGAAAGATAAATCGGTTTCTGGCAATCGCTTCTTTCTGTGCACCAACAGACTCAATTAAAGCCTGACTGGCTGTGTTATCTAAATCACAGACGATTTCTACGCGAGTCAAATTGAGTTTAGCGAAGCAGAACTCGGCAAGCGCGCGGATTGCCTCTTGAGCGTAACCTTTGCGTTGATAACGGTCCGCAACCCAATAGCCAATGCTTGCCATATTGAAGGTATGATAAAGCTCATTGACAGCAGCCATACCAACAAGGTTATCGCTACTTCGTTCATAAATGCCAAAACCAAACGCTTCTGTTTTTACCCAGTTCAGTCGCGTAGCGAGCAAGAAATCTTGCGCATCTCTTAGTGAGACATTTTCATCACACCAATCTAACCATTGGTGTAGGGAAGGGGATTCTGCCAGTATGCGTTGTAGAATATGGGCTTCCTCAGATGGGATTAATCTGAGAGCCAAACGAGGGGTTATGATTTCAAAATCTGGACTCATACAACTTCCATGTTAGATTTCAAATAAAACAAAGCGCAGCAAGTGCTGCGCTTTGTTGTTGGTACTGTGTTTTATTGTACTCGACGAACTTGAATGATCATCCCCATTAATGGGTTATCTAAGTAGTGGGTTTCGCCACTGCGCATACGACGCTTCTGATCCATTCGGAAGCTCTTCAAGAATGTCTCTTCAGTCACAGTCGGAGAGACTTCTGCTAAGTTACCGACTTGCACGTTACCATCGACTTCGCCAAATTCTTCAGACAATTGTTCTGAAGGTTGCGATTCAATGTGAACCTCCCGAACACTCGGTTCACGTAAGTCCATCGTTGTCTCGGCAAACAAATAGTGCTGAACGTAGATTTGTAATTTGCCATCTAACTCATAAAGTGGACCTTTAACGCTTTCTTCGCTATAGCCATCGGTCGCTAAGGAATGTGCATTGCCAGTGATTGAGCTGCCATCTGGATTATATGATCCTGAAAAATCACGCCCGCCAACAATGCGGAAAACTGGTGCACTTGCTTTACCACGGTCACCTTGACGCCACGCTACGTGCTTCAATACTTTAAAGCCTGCATGGTTGTTAAGTGCTGCTTCTTGAGCGTTCAATCTGTAAGAAGAACGAGGAAGCAGGGTGACGCCTTTTGATTGACGGTAAGAATCGCTTTGTAAGCTGCCGACGTTACTCATTTCGATAGTTGGCAGTTTGTTTGGCCATGATTCACTGGTACTTTCAGCGTCGACTGCTCGCTTGAAAATAATTACTTCAATATCAAATTGACGCGCAGCCCATGATGGCATTGAGACACAAAGAAGTAATAATGGGATCAGTATTCTCATTCGACTATTAGCTCGTTGGTAATAAATTCTGTTTAAAATCATTCAGTAAGTCTTGAACAAACTGAATGCGTTTACGTCGGTCCGTCAATGGTACGCTAAACTTGAACTTAGTTGGACCTTCCATTGCAAATTTTTGCGGCTGTGATTGCAGGAGTTTAACTAAATATGCTGGGTTTATGTCAGCATCAGGGTAAAACTCGATGAAACCACCTTTGTCATGAGCTTCAATTTTCTTAGCTTTGAGACATGCAGCAGCAATTTTTAGCTCAGAGACAGACAGTAAGTTCTTCGTTGCATCAGGTAGCAAGCCGAAACGATCAATCAGTTCCACTTTTAATTCTGATAGCCCTTCTTTATCTGTCACGCTCGCGATTCGTTTGTACATAGATAGGCGAGTGTTGACGTCTGGTATGTAGTCATCTGGCAAAAGAGCTGGAATACGCATTTCGATTTCAGTTTGTTCTCGAAGTAGATCATCCAGTGAAGGCTCTTTGCCCTCTTTTAAGGCTTCAACGGCTTGTTCAAGCATTTCCATATATAGTGTAAAACCAACCGATTGAATTTGACCACTTTGTTCGTCACCCAGTAACTCACCAGCCCCGCGGATTTCAAGATCGTGGGTAGCAAGAGTGAAGCCAGCACCAAGGTCTTCCAGTGACGCAATTGCATCAAGACGCTTGATTGCATCTTTCGTTATTGCTTTTGGATGTGGCGTCAACAGGTAAGCGTACGCTTGGTGGTGCGAACGACCAACACGACCACGAAGCTGGTGCAACTGCGCGAGACCTAGGTTATCTGCTCGGTCCATGATGATGGTGTTGGCGGTTGGTACGTCAATACCTGTTTCTATGATCGTAGTACATACGAGTAAGTTGAAGCGCTGATGATAGAAATCATTCATGATGCGCTCGAGCTCGCGTTCACGCATCTGACCATGTGCAACGGTAACTCGCGCTTCCGGAATCAGCTTTTGCAAATCTTCGGCGGTTTTTTCAATCGTTTCGACTTGGTTATGTAGGAAGTAAACCTGACCACCACGCATGATTTCACGGAGTACTGCTTCGCGTACTACGGAGTCTTCGCGTTGACGTACGAAGGTCTTAATCGCCAAGCGGCGTGCTGGTGGTGTTGCGATGATCGACAAATCGCGCATGCCACTCATTGCCATGTTTAATGTGCGCGGAATTGGTGTTGCGGTAAGCGTTAAGATGTCGACATCGGCACGCATTGCTTTCACTTTTTCTTTTTGACGCACACCAAATCGGTGTTCTTCATCAACAATCAACAAGCCAAGATCTTTGAACTTAATATCGCTTGATAGCAACTTGTGAGTACCAACGACAATATCAACTTTGCCATCAGCGACATCTTGGAGAATCACTTTTTGCTCTTTTGCCGATTTAAAGCGCGACAGGACTTCTACGCGAATTGGCAAGTTAGCAAAGCGGTCGCGGAAGTTTTCAAAGTGTTGCTGTGCAAGCAGAGTGGTTGGTACTAAGACTGCCACTTGCTTACTGTTGTCTGTGGCAACAAATGCAGCGCGCATTGCGACTTCTGTTTTACCAAAACCAACGTCACCACAAACTAGGCGGTCCATGGCTTTTGCTTGGCACATGTCAGACAAGACCGCATTAATTGCCATTGACTGATCGTCGGTCTCCTCAAACGGGAAAGTTGCTTTGAAAGTTGCGTATTGACCGCGGTCGAGCTCAAATTTATAGCCCGGTTTTAGCTCTCGCTTGGCATAAACATCCAGAAGTTCTGCTGCAACGTCACGAACTTTCTCAGCAGCTTTACGGCGAGCTTTTGCCCATGATTCACCGCCTAGTTTATGCAGCGGTGCACTTTCTTCAGCTCCGCCAGAGTAGCGGCTAATCAAGTTCAGTGAAGATACGGGTACGTAAAGCTTGGCATCATTTTGATACTCAAGTGTTACGTATTCCGTTTTCATACCGCCAGCTTCAAGAGTTTGTAGGCCTATGTAGCGGCCGATACCGTGATCGATGTGCACAACAGGCTGACCCGGCTTAAGTTCAGCTAGGTGGCGTATGACGGTGTCACTGTTGACTGCTTTTTTGTCTTTACGGCGACGTTGGATAACGCGATCGCCAAGCAGATCGCTTTCGCAGATCAGCGCGAAATTTAGCTCTTCATGAATAAAACCATGTTCCGCAGCACCTAGAATTAGGCTGAAACGATCGTCAGAATCCAGCGCTTGATATAGTGAACCATGGACTACTGGGCGCACTTTAATGCCTTGCAGTAGCTCTGTTAATGCTTCACGGCGACCTTCTGACTCGACAGAGAAAACGATTTTACCCGCAAACTGTTCACTGAATTGGCGTAAACGCGCTAACGGCTCTTTGTTCTGCTGTTGAACACCAAGCTCTGCCAGAGATTGAACGGCGAGATTCTGGCGACCTGCACGTTTAACGATTTTCTCTAGGCTCAGTTGAGCTTGCGGTAGTTGTTTGAAGTGAGTGAATAGCTCATCTTTCTTCAGCCACAATTCATGTGGTGCTAACAACGGACGCAGTGGATCGATTTTCTTTTGATCGTAGCGGTAGTCAACGTCATTCAAGAAGGTATCGACTGCGGCTTCAATATCGCCGTAGGTGATCAGTTGAGAGTCATCGGGTAAATAATCGAAAAGCGTTTCTGTATGATCGAAAAATAGTGGCTGCCAATATTCGATGCCCGCCGGCCAAGTGCCTTTGGTGACTTGCATGTAAATTGACTCAGGCTCGCGGCGAGCTTCAAACTGAGAGCGCCAACGAGTACGGAAATCTTCAATAGCCGCTTTCGTCGTCGGAAATTCATGCGCAGGCAGAAGCTGGATTTGCTGAATGTCTTCGATCGAACGTTGGTTTTCTGGATCAAATGTGCGAATGGTGTCGATCTCGTCATCAAAGAAATCAATGCGATATGGATCTGAACTGCCCATTGGGAACAAATCTAGGATCGAACCTCGGCTTGCATATTCACCTGGACCAAAAACTTGATCAACGTGACGGTAGCCAGAGTTCTCCAGTTGCACACGCAGTTTTTCCAGCGAGAATTGGTCGCCCGTTTTCACCATCAAGGTGTGTTGCAGTAAGAAATCACGCGGGGACTGGCGTTGTAATACTGTGCTCACTGGCACAATGGTCACACCACGATTTTGGTTTGGCAATTGATATAAGCGTGCAATACGATCTGAGATGATCTCTTGGTGTGGAGAAAAGTTGTCGTATGGCAGCGTCTCCCAATCAGGGAATAGGCTTACAGGTTGGTCGGTAAATTGCTCAATTTCTGCTTGCAGTTTGAGCGCGATTTGCGGGTCTGGTACCACTAGCAGAGAGTGGCTAGAGTGTTGTTTTGCTAGCTCGGCAATCGCCATCGGCAATGCCGCTCCCGGTAAGTTGCCAAGCTGTTTTTTATCGCCACGCTCAGACGGATTGGTGACGGACAGAATCGTTGCTTTTGTCATGGTAATTATTTGTTATCTCGCTCTAATGAGCGCTGACGGAGTAGTTTTTGCTGTTGGTATAGTGCGGCTTTAATCAATAAATCTTGGTCAGCTTCTCGAAGTAATTTGTACTTTAGTGTGACTACATAGCCTTGCTCGGCAGATTCGCACTCTACTACCTGAGCGTAGCAGTAAATTGCTGCAGCAGGATGATCTAAGAAGAGCTTCACACGAACCAGTTGGTCTTTTTCTACGGCAGAATCGCTACGGTAGCTCAGTTGGCTTGCGCCGAATTGCGTAGTCTGGAAACGGAGTGCAATGTCATCTTGTTGCGAGAGCATAAAGCTGAGCAGTAAGTTGAGTTTAGAGTTTTGAGTATCCAGCAAATGGATGACGTGTTTTAACTCTTTGTTTTGCAGCTCCAATCTCGCGTTATCAGCTAACATATCTAAATGGCTAAATTCACTTGCGACAATAAAAGGCGCTGGAATTTCGGATTGGAAAGTCTCTTCATCTGGCAGAGCAAAGTCCGTCCCTAGCGTTTCGACGTTGATAGTCAGATTGTGGTGTACGGTAAAATATTCTTGCTCTGTCATAATTCGGTCCTTTTCTGCCATCGAGCGCTCTCATTTCATTTAGGAATGAGTAGGATAGGGGGTTGATTATCGCTAATCAGGTTAAGTTATCAAGTTTCCCCGTTTCTCTGGCTGAACTTTTTGCTGTAAATGGGGACTTATTGCATGTCGTTGACAAATTTAGCGATTATCTTGTCTTCTTCATTGTAAGAGTAAGGTAAGATAACCCGTATTAACTAGCTAAGTAATGGCTTCATAACTAGATAACCAGTTGGTTTGTCCTATATGTATCATCCTATTTCTTTGTTTATTGGCTTGCGGTACCTTCGGGGACGCTCCGGAGACCGATTTAGCCGATTTGTTTCTTATATGTCGACAGCCGGTATCACAATTGGCGTGATGGCGTTAGTGACGGTGCTTTCCGTAATGAACGGTTTTGAAGCCCAGTTGAAAGAGCGCATTTTAGGAGTGCTTCCTCATGCTGTGATTTCGCAACACGATAGTAAAACGCCTCTCAGTGAAGCTGCTCCAAAGTTCATTCAAGATATGTCGACCATAGCAAAACCAGAACCTATTGTTCGTGGTGAGGCTGTTATTCAAAGCTCTGCACAACTGACAGCTGGTTATTTAATTGGTATAGAGCCCAAACTTGGCGACCCGATTTCTAACCACCTTATCGCAGGACGTTTATCTTCTCTTCAAGCAGGTGAGTACAAAATATTCCTTGGTCACAGCTTGGCGCGCTCATTGAAAGTGTCGATGGGCGATAAAGTCCGTTTGATGGTCACCAATGCCACCCAATTTACCCCACTGGGTCGAATTCCGAGCCAACGTAATTTCACGGTAGCTGGCATCTTCAATACGGGCTCAGATGTCGATGGTCAGCTTATGATTGTTAATATGACTGATGCGGCAAAGCTGATGCGTTTACCGAAAGATACAGTCTCTGGCTGGCGTGTGTTCTTCTCAGACCCTTTTATGGTGACTGATTTTGCTGATCAGCCAATGCCTGATGGTTGGCAATGGAGTGATTGGCGAGAACAACGTGGTGAGCTTTTCCAAGCCGTCAAAATGGAAAAGAATATGATGGGCTTGATGCTTGGGCTGATCGTTGGTGTTGCGGCGTTTAACATTATTTCCGCTTTGATCATGGTGGTGATGGAGAAGCAATCTGAAGTCGCGATTCTTAAAACACAAGGTATGACTCAATCTCAAGTGATGGCGATTTTCATGGTTCAAGGCGCAAGCAGTGGTGTGATTGGTGCCATTGTTGGTGGTGCAATGGGCGTTGCTTTATCACTTAACCTCAATGCAATTCTTGAAGCGGCGGGAGTGGCACTATTTAGCTTCGGTGGTCACTTACCTATCGTGATTGATTCATTCCAAATTTTACTAGTGGTAGTGCTGGCGATTGCTCTGAGTCTAGCTGCAACTGTTTACCCGTCTTTCCGAGCATCTTCTGTTAAACCTGCTGAGGCACTTCGCTATGAATAAGCTATTAGAATGTCGTGATATTCGTAAAGTCTACCGAGAGGGTTCGTTAGATACTGAAGTGCTCAAAGGTGTAAGTTTTGATATTGATAAAGGCGAGTTAGTGTCTATTGTCGGTTCATCAGGCTCGGGTAAGAGTACGTTGCTCCACATCCTTGGAGCATTAGACGATGCATCTCAAGGAGAAGTGGATTTTCTGGGACAGAACCTGTCTGCTTTGAGCTCCAACAAACAAGCTGCATTGCGCAATAAGCATCTTGGCTTTGTGTATCAATTCCATCATCTGCTGGCTGATTTCACAGCGGTTGAAAATGTTGCAATGCCACTGTTGATTGGTGGGGCGAAAGTTGCAGATGCGAAAGCGGAAGCAAAAGCCCTTCTGGAGAAGGTGGGGTTGGGACATCGAATGGATCATCGTCCGTCAGAACTTTCTGGTGGTGAGCGCCAACGTGTGGCTATCGCACGAGCTTTGGTCAATAAGCCTGACTTGGTTTTAGCAGATGAGCCGACTGGTAACTTAGATCACAATACGGCGCTAGCGATTTACGACTTAATGCGTGAGTTAAATCAGGAGTCGAATATTGCTTTCTTAGTTGTCACTCATGATAACGAGCTGGCCGCGAAAATGGATCGCCAAATGCATATGCAAGATGGTTTGCTGGTGGATCGTTTTACCACAGACACAGCAACCGTGGAGGGCTAATTTTGTTTTCATCTTTAGCATTGATGATTGGTGGACGTTTCAGTCGCGCTAAAAAGCGTAACAAGATGGTATCGTTCATTTCTCTTTCCTCCACCATCGGTATTGCGGTTGGCGTAGCAGTCATCATCATTGGCTTATCTGCGATGAATGGCTTTGAACGAGAGTTACAGTCTCGTGTGCTTTCTGTGATTCCACATGGTGAGTTAGAGGGGGTGAATGGTCCACTGCACAACTATACCAAAACCATGAAGCAAGCCCTAAGTCATGAGCATGTGGTTGCTGCCGCACCTTATGTTCGGTTTACGGGGTTAGCAGAAAAGGGCAGTAAGCTAAAAGCAATAGAAGTTCGCGGTGTGGATCCAGCTTTTGAGCAAGCTGTTTCTAGTATGTCTGACTTTATTGACCCACAGGCGTGGCAAAATTTTTACTCAGGTCAACAGCAAGTGATTCTTGGGCGTGGTGTCGCCAATGAGTTAAAGGTCGATGTTGGTGACTATATTACTTTAATGATCCCGCAATCAGGCAGTACGAATAAGGTACAAGCCCCAAAGCGAGTCCGAGTCAAAGTCGCTGGTTTTTTAACGCTTAACGGTCAAATAGATCATTCATTAGCGCTAGTACCGCTCAAGGATGCTCAAGCCTATGCTCGCTTAGGTGATGGCGTTACAGGTATTTCGCTGAAAACGGATGATGTGTTGAATGCACCATCAATTGTACGTGAAGTCGGTAGCCGAATTGATGTTTATGTTTACCTAAAAAGCTGGCAACAACAATTTGGCTTTTTGTACCGTGATATCCAACTTGTTCGTACCATTATGTACCTGGTAATGGTGCTAGTGATTGGTGTCGCGTGTTTCAATATTGTCTCGACATTGATGATGGCGGTTAAAGATCGCGCGGCTGAGATTGCGATTCTTCGTACTATGGGTGCAAAAGACAGTTTGATTAAGCGTATCTTCGTTTGGCAAGGCGTATTCTCGGGCGTATTTGGTAGTCTTGCGGGTAGTGTCGTTGGCGTTCTTGTCGCTCTCAACCTCACACCGATTATTAAGGGGTTGGAAGCCTTAATTGGTCACCAATTTCTTTCGGGGGATATCTACTTTGTCGACTTCTTACCATCGCAATTGCATTGGCCAGATGTTGCTTTGGTTTCCATTACGGCGATTATCTTGAGTTTGTTGGCAACATGGTACCCAGCCTCCCGTGCAGCGAAACTTAATCCAGCGGCGGTATTGAGTTCCAAGTAATCTACAAAGCTCAGCGAACAGTTCGCAAATAACAGACAACAAAAAAAGGACCGATTATTATCGGTCCTTTTTATCTATATCGTTGCTATCTCTAATTGGCTCGATGCGTTTCATACTTGAGTTACATCACCTTTCATTTCTAACGTTAACTGTTTTCCATTCAACGCGCCATAACCTGCCAACTGGTGAATAAGCGCTTATCGTACTTTACGCTTTTGCCAGCTTCTCACGACTGAATAACGCCAAAGACCACGAATACCGAAATAACCAATGATTGCTGACACTACGCCACAGATCGCGCAGCCAAGTAAGAACGGAGGTCCTATGGTGTTCATTTGCTGCATGATGAATTCCCACGACAATTCAAAGTGGAATGGTTGTGGTGGTACATGCATGACCAAGGCACCAAGCTTGTAAGCAAAGTAGAACAGCACTGGCATGGTAATTGGGTTACTGATCCAAACAAGTGCGACTGATAGAGGCAAGTTAACACCAAGCATGATGGCAAGACCTGCCGCCATGATCATCTGACTCGGAAGCGGGACAAACGCCATAAACAGACCAACAGCAAAAGCACCAGATGCAGAGCGACGATTTAAACACCACAAGTTTGGGTTATATAAAACGTTGCCGAAGACCTTTAGTGCTTTTTGGCGTTTGATCATTTCATGATCTGGCATGAAGCGTTTTATCAGCTTTCTAGGCATAGGACGACATGACTCTCTTAGAAAAAAGTTTGACCTTGGCTTTATTTGTAGCGAGCGTTATTTCGTCTGCATGGTGGCCGACGATACCAGATTGGCGTTGGTTGCTGCTGGGAATAATTGCCACTGGCTCAATAATAAAATTACGACGTGGCTTATTGAGCATAGGCGTAATTTCGGGCTTTATGGTTGTCATTATCCACGGCAATGTTATGGAGCATCAAAGACAAGCCCTGTTTCAAGCAGGGGTGAATATTACCATAAATGGCAAAGTTGACAGCCCTTTTACGCAAATAAGTCACGGATATGAAGGAATTGCGCGTGTCCATCAGGTGAATTCTCAAAACTTGTTACCTTTTTTTAAACCGAAAATCCGGTTGATAACGCCTTTCCCACTCGCCGTTAACAGTGAGTTCACTACCGAAGTGACAATTAAACCCATCTTTGGGCTCTTAAACGAAGCAGGTCATGACGCCGAAAAGCAGGCAGTAGGAAAGGGCATTGTGGCAAGGGCGACCGTTTCAAAGGATTCAGCGTGGCTTATTCGTGAGCGATCATCATTAAGAACGCAAATTATCGCCGTCGTTCATAAGCACATTGTTCAGCTTGAACACTTCGCTCTTATTCGTGCTTTGGCGTTTAGTGACCGTACGCTTCTGTCTCGATATGACTGGCAACTCCTACGTGATAGTGGCTTACTGCATTTGGTCTCGATTTCGGGTTTACATATAGGAATGGCGTTTGCTTTTGGTATGAGCTTTGGGGTTGTTGTTAGGTACGCTTTGCCAAAATTTGTCTTTTTACCTTCCTTGTTTGGGCTTGCTACTGCTTTTTTGTATTCATGGTTAGCAGACTTCTCTTTGCCTACGACTCGAGCTTTTTCAGTATGTTTGATTTACTTGTTATTAAAGTCTGCTTTGATTTATTGGAGCGCTTGGCGCGTGCTGCTCCTTGCTGTAGCAATACAGTTGTGCATCGAGCCGTTTTCTGCACTCACTATGAGCTTTTGGCTGTCTTATCTCTCTGTTATCGCCGTTTTATTTGCAGTGAATTGTGTACAACATAGCCGTGGCAATTGGATTAGGAAACTAGGTACCTTATTCAAAATTCAGTTAGTACTCACTGTGTTGATCATTCCGATTAGTGGGTTGTTTTTTGCCGGGACGAGCCTCTCCTCTATTTTATATAACCTCATTTTTATCCCTTGGTTCGGTTTTGTTGTCGTTCCACTGATGTTTGTTGCACTTATCATTACCCCGTTTTCAGTGCACTTGGCGAACATGCTGTGGCAGTGGTTAGATTGGATGCTTGTACCCCTTACTTGGTCTTTGCCATTTGCTTTGGGGAGTTGGCAATCTCTTAGCTCACAGGCAACGTTGTGGGTGCTGGTATTGGGCGTTTGTGTGCTTTCGATGCGATTTTTAAATCGAGAAACCTCAGGCGTTTTGTTCTTGGTCATCACAAGTCTGGCGTTGTGGTATGAACGAAAATCCGATGGTTGGCGTATTGATGTGTTAGATGTTGGGCATGGACTTGCAGTGCTCCTAGAAAAAGACGGTGAAGTGCTTTTATATGACACGGGTAAAACATGGGCTTATGGAAGTATTGCTGAACAAGTTATTGCTCCTATCTTGTATCGTAGAGGGTTCGGTTCTATCGACATGTTTGTCGTCAGTCACGCCGACTCAGATCATGCTGGAGGACGAGCATATATCGAAAGGCACTTCGCCCCAGTTCGTAAGTTTAGTAGCCAAAACTATGCTAACTACCAACCTTGTATTGCAGGGGAACGATGGAAATGGCAAGCGCTAGAATTTGAAGTTCTTTGGCCGCCAAAGTTGGTTAAACGTGCATATAACCCACATTCATGCGTGATTCGTGTTGTCGATACCAAAATGGATTTTAAGTTGCTATTAACGGGCGATATTGAAGCCGTTAGTGAATGGATCTTGGTGAGAAAACCCGATCAGTTAAAAAGTGATGTTGTGATTGTCCCGCATCACGGAAGTAAGAGCTCTTCTAACCCCAAGTTTGTTGAAGCGATTGCCCCAAAACTGGCGATCGCATCTCTGGCAAAAGGGAATCAGTGGGGAATGCCTGCAAATAACGTGGTTCTAGCGTACGAGAACGCCAATGCGAAATGGCTGGATACGGGGAATGGCGGTCAAATAAGCGTCCTTATTGAGCAAGAGAATTGGTATTTTGAAACGAAACGAAGTGAGACATTTGACCCTTGGTATAGGCAGATGCTGCGTAACGGAGTAGAATAAGAGTCTTAATGTAAGAAAATAAAGCACTTCTATGTCAACAAATACTGATGAAACGACTTGGCAGACGTTTAAGCGTCTTTGGCAATTTATCCGTCTTTATAAATCTGGTCTGATCGTTGCTGTTATAGCATTGGTTGTTAATGCTATCTCTGATACTTATATGATCTCTCTATTGAAGCCGTTGCTCGACGAGGGGTTTGGTAACGCAGAGTCAGATTTTTTACGAACACTCCCGCTTATTGTCTTTGCCATGATGTTTATTCGTGGCGTAAGTGGATTTGTTTCCACTTATTGTTTGAGCTGGGTATCCGGTAACGTGGTAATGCAAATTCGCCGCATGGTGTTTAATCATTTTATGCATATGCCTGTTTCTTATTTCGATAAAGAAAAAACAGGCAATCTACTTTCTCGAATTACTTATGACTCTGAACAAGTTTCAGCGGCGACTAGTTCTGCGCTAGTTAGCATTGTGCGTGAAGGTGCAAGCATCATTGGTTTGTTGGTTCTGATGTTCTATAACAGCTGGCAATTGTCTTTGGTTTTGTTTGCTGTTGCACCTGTTGTTGCTTTTGGTATTAGCGTTGTTTCTAAGCGATTCAGAAAGATCTCGAGAAACATGCAGACGATGATGGGCAATGTGACTGCCTCTGCAGAGCAAATGCTGAAAGGTCACAAAGTAGTACTGAGTTATGGCGGCCAAGATATCGAAGGTAAACGCTTCGAGAAAGTAAGTAACCAAATGCGCCAACAAAGCATGAAGTTGGTGACAGCTCAAGCAGCGGCAAACCCAATCATCCAGATGATTGCGTCTATTGCTATTGTTGTGGTGCTTTATCTTGCAAGTATTGACTCAATTAAAGACCAGTTAACGCCGGGTACATTTACTGTTGTATTCTCTGCGATGTTTGGTTTGATGCGTCCATTGAAAGCACTAACAAACGTAACGTCACAGTTCCAACGTGGTATGGCGGCGAGCCAAACCTTGTTCGCTCTTGTGGATTTGGATACAGAAAAGAACGAAGGCAAATTCACTGTCGAGCGAGCAAAAGGCGACGTTGCAGTGAAAGATGTAAGCTTTACCTATGAAGGTTCTGAAAAGCCTGCATTGGAAAATGTCAGCTTTGATATTCCACGAGGCAAAACAGTTGCCTTAGTGGGGCGCTCAGGTTCAGGTAAGAGTACCATTGCGAATTTGTTTAACCGTTTCTACGATGTAAGTGGCGGTGCTATCTCACTTGATGGTCATGATATCCGTGACTATGAGCTGAAAAACTTACGTGAGCAGTTTGCTCTGGTTTCGCAAAACGTGCATCTGTTTAACGATACGATTGCGAACAATATTGCTTACGCAACAGAAGGCAAGTATTCACGTGAAGACATTGAACGCGCAGCCAGCCTAGCTCACGCGATGGAGTTCATCAGTAAGATGGATGGTGGACTCGACGCGATGATAGGTGAGAACGGTGCAAGCCTTTCTGGTGGGCAGCGTCAACGTGTAGCAATTGCTCGAGCTTTATTACGTGATGCGCCAGTTCTTATTCTTGATGAGGCAACATCTGCTTTAGATACCGAATCTGAACGTGCCATCCAATCTGCTCTGGATGAGCTACAGAAAGACAAAACCGTATTGGTGATTGCCCACCGCCTATCTACGATAGAGAATGCAGATGAAATTTTGGTTGTGGACGAAGGTGCAATTGTTGAGCGTGGTAGCCATGCCGATTTAATCGCGAAAGATGGCGCTTATGCCCAACTTCACCGAATCCAATTTGGTGCTTAAGCGCTGTGATTGAAAAAATCTGGTTCGAAAACCATCCTCTCAAGTACTTACTGTGGCCGCTACTGTGGCCACTTAGTCTGTTATTCGGTGCAATTAGTAAGTCTAAGCGACAACAATACCAATCTGGAAAAAAACAAGCGTATAAAGCGCCTGTACCTGTTGTCGTTGTTGGTAACATTACTGCTGGTGGGAACGGCAAAACCCCAGTTGTGGTGTGGCTGGTAGAGCAATTGCAGCAACTTGGTTTTAAGCCTGGAGTGGTGTCTAGAGGCTATGGCGCAAAAGCGCCGCAATATCCGTTATTGCTTGATGATAGTACGCCTGCTAAACATTGTGGTGATGAACCTAAGCTTATCTATCGCAGAACTGGCGCACCAGTGGCAGTGGATCCAGTCCGTGCTAATGCAGTGAAAGCATTACTAGAAGTGGGCGTTGATATCATTGTTACGGATGATGGGCTTCAACATTACGCGCTTGAGAGAGATATCGAGTTTGTTATTGTTGATGGTAATCGTCGCTTTGGTAATGAAAGCCTTATACCGCTTGGCCCGCTTCGCGAAGGGGTAGAGCGTCTTTCTAACGTCGATTTTATTATCACAAACGGTGGTCAAGCTCAGCAAAACGAAATGCCAATGTCTTTAGCGCCATCGAAAGCCGTTAATTTAAAGACAAAACAGCAAGTCGAGGTGAGCGAACTGCAAGACCTCGTTGCATTTGCTGGGATCGGACATCCGCCACGATTTTTTAATACACTTAATGCGATGAACGCTGACGTTAAAGTAACGAAGGGTTTTGCCGACCATCAAGACTTTGACCAGCAAGAATTGCACGCATTGGCTCAACAAGGGGCGAATGTGATTATGACAGAAAAAGATGCCGTCAAATGTGACAGCTATGCGCAAGATAATTGGTGGTATCTGCCTGTTTCTGCTCAGTTTGAATCAAACGATGCAGAGCGAATTTTAAATCGAATAAAAGAGGTTAAAGCGACTTATGGATCACCGTCTGCTTGAGATTGTAGCTTGCCCTGTGTGCAAAGGTAAGCTGACGTACGATAAAGATAATCAAGAGTTGATCTGCAAATTGGATCGCCTTGCTTACCCAATAAAAGAGGGTATTCCTGTTCTGCTTGAGCCAGAAGCTCGAACCATGAGCATGGACGAGGGACGCTAATGTCTTTTACGGTTGTCATTCCTGCACGCTATGCGTCAAGCCGCTTACCAGGTAAGCCATTGGCAGATATTGGTGGTAAACCTATGATCCAATGGGTTTACGAGCAAGCGTTACAAGCGGGTGCAGAAGATGTGATTATTGCAACTGACGATGAGCGAGTGTCAGTGGCAGCAGAGCAGTTTGGTGGCAAGGTTTGTATGACCTCGCCAAACCACGAATCTGGCACTGAGCGACTAGCCGAAGTAGTAGAGAAAATGGCGATTCCTGCAGACCATATTGTGGTGAATGTTCAGGGTGATGAACCATTGATTCCGCCGTCTATCATTCGCCAAGTGGCTGATAACTTAGCAGGTTGCGATGCGCCCATGGCAACGCTTGCGGTGGAGATCGAATCGGAAGAGGAAGTCTTCAACCCGAATGCGGTAAAAGTGGTCGCGGATGAGCGTGGCTATGCCATGTATTTTAGCCGAGCAACGATTCCATGGGATCGTGACAACTTTGCTAAACAAGACAAAACGATCGCGAACCCATTGATGCGTCACATCGGCATCTACGCTTACCGTGCTGGTTTTATCAATACCTATGTGAATTGGCAGCCAAGTGCACTTGAACAAATCGAGTGCCTAGAGCAGCTTCGCGTACTTTGGTACGGCGAAAAGATCCATGTGGAAGTTGCAAAAGAAGCGCCAGCAGCCGGTGTGGATACGCCAGAAGATTTAGAAGCAGTACGTGCGATTGTCGCTAAGCAAGCACAATAAGCTTGGTATTGATTTCAAAATTAGAAAAGGCTCCTCATTGAGGAGCCTTTTTGTATCTACGATAGATTGGAAGCTGTATCGGTTAGATATTGGTGTCGTACTGATTGCGTTTCGGACATGTTGAGAGGATCTCTCTGTGTCCGGTGTCTTTGACTTCTTCCAAAATCACGTCGAAGCCCCACAAGCGATATACATGCTTAAGTACTTCTTCATAACTGTTATCCAAAGGAATGCGGTTATGGGGGACATATTGCAGCGTTAATGAGCGGTCACCGCGGACATCTACGTTAAACACCTGAATATTTGGCTCTAAATTCGCCAAGTTATATTGCGCAGCTAGCGTTTCACGAATGCGTCGGTAACCCATCTCATCGTGAATGGCGGCAACTTCGATGAAGTTTTTACGATCATCGTCATTGATGGCAAACAACTTGAAATCACGCATGAGCTTCGGTGATAAGTATTGGCTAATAAAGCTTTCATCCTTGAAGTTATGCATGGCAAAGTGAACCGCGTCTAACCAGTCTGTTCCTGCTAGTTCAGGGAACCACTCTTTGTCCTCGTCTGTTGGTTCTTCACAGATACGTTTGATATCGCGGAACATCGCAAAACCAAGCGCATAAGGGTTGATACCACTAAAGTAAGGGCTGTTATATGGTGGCTGTGCAACCACACTAGTGTGGCTGTGTAGAAATTCGAGAATGAATTTCTCAGACACCAAACCCTCATCATAAAGGTGATTAAGAATGGTGTAGTGCCAGAATGTTGCCCAGCCTTCGTTCATGACCTGAGTTTGTTTTTGAGGATAGAAGTATTGGCTTACCTTACGCACGATACGCACAATCTCACGTTGCCATGGCTCAAGCAGAGGAGCATGTTTTTCAAAGAAGTAGAGCAGGTTCTCTTGTGGCTCGCTAGGGAAACGGACTTTAATGTCTTCTTCTTTTGTTTTCGATTGTGGAACGGTACGCCATAACTCGTTCACTTGCGATTGCAGGTAAGCTTCACGCTCTTCCTGACGCGCTTTCTCCTCGTTAATTGAAATCTTTTCAGGACGTTTATAACGGTCAACGCCGAAATTCATAAGTGCATGGCAAGAGTCTAGAAGCTGCTCGACTTCGTGCACACCATAACGCTCTTCACATTCCGCAATGTAGTTCTTCGCAAACAATAGATAATCGATGATAGAGCTGGCATCGGTCCAAGTTTGGAACAGGTAATTGCCTTTAAAGAACGAGTTGTGCCCATAGCATGCGTGAGCAATAACCAGTGCCTGCATAGTGATGGTGTTCTCTTCCATCAGGTAAGCGATGCATGGGTTTGAGTTAATGACGATCTCGTAAGCTAGACCCATTTGACCGTGCTTATAGTTCTGCTCTGTTTGGATGAACTTTTTACCAAATGACCAGTGGTTGTAGTTGATGGGCATACCGATGCTTGAGTATGCGTCCATCATTTGCTCTGAGGTGATGACTTCGATTTGGTTAGGGTAGGTGTCGAGACGATAATGCTCCGCGACACGCTTGATTTCCTTGTGGTAACGCTCCAGCAGTTCAAATGTCCAGTCTGGACCATCTGGCAGCATATTATCTCTACGTTTCTTCGAGGCTTCCCCCGAAAGGTTTGTCGTTGCGGTATTCATCGCTAGCCTCCTTACGCATTTTCTTTTTGGAATAGTTCACGGAAGACTGGGAAGATATCCTCCACAGAGCGGATGTTTTTCATAGCGAAGTTTGGAAAGGCTTCGGAAAGCTTTTCATACTCATGCCACAGCGTTTGATGGGAACGTCTAGTGATCTCGATGTATGAATAGTACTGACAATTTGGCAGTAACTTATTGACGAGTAGGTCACGACAACGGGGTGAGTCGTCTGCCCAGTTATCGCCATCGGATGCCTGAGCCGCGTAGATGTTCCATTGACCCACAGGGTAGCGGTCTTGAACGATCTCATTCATCAGCTTGAGCGCGCTCGATACGATAGTGCCCCCCGTTTCTTGCGAATAGAAAAACTCGTGCTCGTCGACTTCTTTCGCTTGGGTGTGGTGGCGAATGAAGACCACTTCAACATTCTCATACGTGCGAGTTAAGAAAAGATACAAAAGCACATAGAAGCGTTTTGCAATGTCTTTGGTGGCTTGATCCATAGAACCGGATACGTCCATTAGACAGAACATGACCGCTTGGCTCGATGGCACAGGGCGCTTCTCATAGTTCTTGAAACGTAAGTCGAAGGTATCAATGAAGGGTACGCTTTCGATTTTCTTACGTAACTCTTCGATTTCCTTCTTCAAGCGATTTTCTTCGAGCTGTTGTGCAGGCTCAATGTTCTTGATGCGAGTTAGTTCATCCTCTAGCTCGTTAAGAAGACGTTTTTTACCTGCTGTCATTGCGGTGCGTCGCGCCAGAGATTGTTGTAACGAGCGAACGACGGCAATGTTGGATGGAATACCCGCGGTTTGATAACCCGCGCGATGGGTCTTCCACTCTGTGATTTTGGCAATTTGGTTTTTCTCGAGATTTGGTAGCTCTAAATCTTCAAATAAGATGTCGAGATATTCATCTTTTGAAATTTGGAAAACGAACTCGTCTTGACCTTCGCCGTCGGGGCTAGCATTGCCTTCACCAGCTCCGCCGCCTTGACCTCCACCTTTCGGACGTTCAATTTTATCACCCGTGATAAATTGGTCGTTGCCAGGGTGCACACGGTCACGTACACCCCCTTTACCCTGATGAAACATAGGTTCGTTAATGTCTTTGTGCGGTATTGCGACGTCTTCGCCCGTTTCCGTGTTCGTGATCGAGCGTCGATTCACTGCGTCAGCTACCGACTCTTTAATCTGCTCTTTATGGCGCTTCAAGAAGCGCTGTCGATTAACAGCGCTCTTGTTCTTGCCATTGAGCCTTCGGTCTATAAATTGCGCCATGAAATAGCCCTCTTCATGTTTCACAAGCGACCTAACTCAAACTGGTTAGGATGACTTACGTACTCGTAGGTACCACTCAGAAAGTAGGCGAACCTGTTTCTCGGTGTAGCCTTTTTCCATCATGCGAGCGACAAAGTCGTCGTGTTTCTTCTGATCTTCAGAAGACGTTTTCGCATTGAATGAGATAACCGGAAGCAGCTCTTCGGTATTGGAGAACATTTTTTTCTCGATTACCGTGCGCAGTTTTTCGTAGCTGGTCCAAACTGGGTTTTGACCATTGTTATTGGCTTTCGCACGAAGCACAAAGTTTACGATTTCGTTTCGGAAATCTTTCGGGTTAGAGATGCCCGCTGTTTTCTCGATCTTCTCTAATTCAGCATTTAGAGAAGCACGGTCGAACAGTTGGCCTGTTTCTGGATCGCGATATTCTTGGTCTTGGATCCAGAAGTCTGCATAGGTGACGTAACGGTCGAAGATGTTCTGACCGTACTCAGAGTAAGACTCTAGGTATGCCGTTTGAACTTCTTTACCAATGAACTCGACATAACGAGGCACTAGATAGCCTTTCAAGAATTCAAGGTACTTCTCTGCCATTTCTGAAGGGAACTGCTCACGTTCTACTTGCTGTTCAATAACATAGAACAGGTGAACAGGGTTGGCCGCCACTTCCGTTTGGTCGAAGTTGAACACGCGAGATAGGATTTTGAAGGCGAAACGAGTTGATAGACCGTTCATACCCTCGTCAACGCCTGCGTAGTCACGGTACTCTTGGTAGCTCTTCGCTTTCGGATCGGTGTCTTTCAGTGTTTCACCATCGTACACTCGCATCTTAGAGAAGATGGACGAGTTCTCAGGCTCTTTAAGTCGCGAAAGAATACTAAATTGTGCCAGAGTTTCGAGCGTACTTGGTGAGCAAGGTGCTTTAGAAAGCTCACTGTTTTCAAGCAGTTTCTGGTAGATCTTCACTTCTTCCGACACACGTAAGCAGTAAGGTACTTTCACTATGTACACACGGTCTAAGAACGCCTCATTGTTCTTATTGTTGCGGAAGGTTTGCCACTCAGATTCGTTCGAGTGAGCCAGAATCATACCGTCGAATGGAATCGCAGACAGTCCCTCGGTACCATTAAAGTTACCTTCTTGAGTTGCGGTTAATAGAGGGTGTAGCACCTTGATTGGCGCCTTGAACATCTCTACGAATTCCATCAAACCTTGGTTCGCTTTACACAGCGCGCCAGAGTAACTGTAGGCATCTGGGTCGTCTTGTGAGTAATGCTCTAACTGACGAATATCGACTTTACCAACGAGGGACGAAATGTCTTGGTTGTTTTCATCGCCTGGCTCGGTTTTAGCAATAGCCACTTGGTCGAGGATGGAAGGGCGTACTTTCAGCACTTTGAACTTGGTGATATCACCACCAAATTCATGCAGACGTTTTGCTGCCCACGGTGACATGATAGATCGTAGGTAACGATGTTCGATGCCGTATTCTTTCTTCAAGATCTCGCCATCTTCTGTCGGATTGAACAGACAGAAAGGGTGATCGTTAACTGGGCTTCGTTCGCCGTTCGCACTAAGCACATAAACGGGCATTTTTTCCATTAGGGCTTTTAGCTTTTCGGCAAGTGATGACTTACCACCACCAACAGGACCGAGTAAGTACAGAATTTGTTTACGCTCTTCCAAACCTTGTGCGGCATGTTTGAGATAAGAAACAATCTGCTCAATCGCATCTTCCATGCCATAGAAGTCTTTGAAGGTTTCATAACGTGAGATGACTCGGTTCGAGAATATACGGCTCAGTCTTGGATCTTGAGCAGTATCAATGATTTCTGGCTCTCCGATAGCCATCAGTAGGCGTTCTGCAGCATTAGCGTAAGCGCTTTTGTCGTCTTTACACAGGGCTAAGAAATCCTGTAACGACATCTCTTCATCTTTTGCAGCTTCATATCTTGATTGATAGTGGTCGAAAATACTCATGTCGCTTTCCCCTTTAACTAGTCAGTCTACCGACGAACGTTGACGCAGGCTTATCCACCTTTGATATGCCCTTCGTTGTATGAAGTTATACGTCCTGTTATCACGTTTGGTTTGTACTGGAAGTAAGCTAGACAACACCAAAGACTTTGCTTTATGGACACTTTTTCACTGCAACGGAGAACGATGGATAGGTACCTTTCAATCACTCCCTTTCTCATTTTAAGCCTAGTCGGGGATTTCCAATTTTGCTTAACAATTATGAATTTATTGCAAAAGTGACATTTGAATCACTGTTTGGAGATTGAAAAATTTATGTTGTGAATAGGAGTGATAGAAATCAGATATTTGGCTTTGAATCACTGATATTAGTGATTCGTATACAAGTCTAGAGAATGAAAGATAAAACTGTGCTGATAGAATGAGCTTGACTTGTGACAGGGGAAAAGAAAAAAGGAGAGCCTTTGCCCTCCTTTTCAAATACTTGCTGAATTATGCACTAAAGATTTGTGCTAGCTCGTTTGCACATAGGTGGTATTGACGAGGACAGTTGCGCCAGGTTTTTAGCATGCGGCGGTATTTGTCTAACATTGGCATTTGGCTATTGAAGTGGTGATCAGCTTTATCAAATTGAGGGTAAAGACCTTCTGAATCCACTAGGAAGCGCACATAGTGTACTTGTTGTGCTTCTGTCGCAATATCAAAGCCAAGGAACTGAAGGCGACGCTGGTCGAATTTACCGCGCTCTTCGTCATCCAGCATTTTGTTTGATTCTTGCATTGCGTGGTACATCTCCATGATATCGATGATTTCACGACACTCGGTTTCTGTAATGCAGCCAAAATCTTTGTTCAACTCGCGCATTTGTAGCTCGTAACCACGCTCTACAATAGTCTGTAGACGCTTGTATTTTGCTGCGTTGTTAGGATCAAGTTGAGACATTAGGTTGTACTGGTTTGATAGGATCAAACGTTGAGCGTTTGACATTTCCATGGTGACCTCACTAAATAATCTAATACATTTTTAATGTGCTTAGGTTAACGTTTCGGATGAAGGTGAAACATGATCTCAACACATATTTAATATGAAAAATGGCAAGAATTATCGAATTTAACCAGTTTACAAATGCAGTATGAATGGGGCGTTACAACTTATTTGTGATAATGGTTGTATATGTAGTCACGGTCTGAAAAAACTCTCAGCCACTCAGGCTTAAAAACGGTCAGTACCGCTAAAGCCATTCCATTAAGAAGACCTTCAGGGAAAGCGAGTAACGGAACAAACACAAAGTAATTGTGCTGGATGGTTTGCCAATCATAGTGACCCACAGATAGGTGGTAAAAAGAATTGATCAGCAAGTGGAGGCTGCCGGTAAGTGCACCATTGAAGAATCCTGCCACAAAAATGAAAACGAAGATGTTACGTGGTAAGTACTGGTAGCTCAGAAGAAAGATGCTGTAACTGATAAGTATTGGAATCAGTGCAGAGAGCACTAGCGCGCTTGGCAACATCAACAACGATATGTCATGAATCAAGTGGTTGACGACCATCGCAGGGATGCAAAATAGAAAAGCCATGCGCCAACCATACATCATAGTTAGCGTGGTTAAAGCAAGGAAATGAATTTGTAACCCTTCTTTCACCCCTGCTTGGGCAGACCACAAAACGCTAATCAAGAAAAGTGTCGCGAAGACTAAATGTTGGAATGGCTTTTCTTGTTCCATTTTAGGCCAAACGACTCTTCGCCAATCGGGGAGACAATAAACGACGACGACCCAGAAAATAATGATGATCGAAACAAAATTAAACCAATCCATGTGTTATCCCAACGCTTTTCCTGTGAGCTTTACTTACGGTTTCGTATTCCTAATACGTCTAATATGAGTTGGATAGGGCACAAGACCTGCTGGTCCGTTAGACACATATACCTACGTATAGGTAAAAAAATACCAGCAAGTTGCTGGTATTTTTAATCTATTCAATAACCTAATGCTACTTAGTATTTCACATTTGAGTGGTATTGGGAAAGAATTGACTGGATTTCGTCCATAGTTTCTTTAGATGGAGGATTTACACCATCAAGAGGATATTCAACACCAAGCGCCTCCCATTTGTGTGCGCCAAGTTTGTGGTATGGCAGAAGCTCTACTTTTTCAATGTTATCCATATCTTTAATGAATTCACCAAGCATATGAGCGGCTTCTGGTTCGTCCGTGTAGCCAGGAACAACCACATAACGAATCCAAGTCTTTTGACCAATTTTATGTAGATAACGAGCAAAGTCTAAAACACGACGGTTAGACACACCAATGAAGTCTTGGTGAATCTCATCTTTCATGTGTTTTAGGTCAAGCATGACTAGGTCAGTCGCATCCAACACTTCATCGATCACGTCGGTGTGTTTACGGATGTAGCCGTTAGTATCCAAACAAGTGTGAATGCCTTCTGCTTGAGCAGCGCGGAAGAAGTCACGAACGAACTCAGGCTGAAGCATCGCTTCACCACCGGAACAAGTAATGCCACCACCTGATGCGTTCATGAAGTGACGGTAAGTTTTTGCTTCAGCAATAATCTCTTCAACCGTAACTTCCTTGCCATCATGCGTGTCCCATGTATCGCGGTTATGGCAATACTTACAACGCATTAAGCAACCCTGCAAGAAGACGATAAAACGGATACCAGGTCCGTCTACGGTACCACATGACTCAAACGAGTGAATACGACCAGTTGTTGACATCTTTTGCTCTCATTTTTAATAAATTCTGACCGTTATTTTATTACAAATTGCAGGGTTAAAACAGTCTAAGTGGGCTTTCGTTGGCGAGATATTGAGCAAAGACAACGGCGAATGAAAACTCACACGCCGTATGGGGAGATTTCTTTAGAAGAAGGCGAACAAAGACAAAGAGCCTGTACCGTAAACGTCAGTTTGGGCTTCCTCATAGTCTGGCGTTTTCACTGTAAATGTTAAGCTTGCGCCATAGTTTTGGTTGTACCAAGCCGCACCTGCAACGGCACTCGCTTGCCAGTTCTGTAGTGTGACATCATATTGCTCTGATGGCTCTGGTAGACCTGAACGGTCGCCTTCAATAGTGATATCGTTAAAGCGGTAACGACCTTCAAAGCCCGTGAATAAGAACCAACTTGATGTGCTCTTAGCTAACATGCTGGCATGGAATGGACTTTCAACGCTGATGTTTGCGGCACCTATGCTGTTGGCTAAGTTAGTACCCCAACGAAACATGACACCTTGTGAAACGTCACTTCGGAAATTACCCGCGTTAATATCGTTAACGTTGGTGATTTCCCACTGTGTCGTTTTGCCCTCGCTACGCATCAATTTGTTGAACGCTCGGTAGCCGACGCTAAACGCTAACTCGTCATCAATTTGGTAATCCCAACCTTGTGGATCGGTTGAACCAGTAATGCTATGAACCAGCTCTTGCGCCTTTTCAGAGAGTGAGCTCTCACCCGTTGCACCGATAGTGAAATTGTAGCGAACAGCTTTATCAGCGGTGAGTGAGATATAGTTGATTTCAGTATGTAAGTAGCCCGCGTAAGGACGATCGTTGACAAGTGGGTAGTCGGCTTCGATGTCACTTGGCGTGTACATTTTATGCCCAAGCACTAATTCAATCTTATCGACGTTGCTTTGGCTAGAATCATTTAATGTAAACCACTTCCATTCTGCGTCTTCACGCAATTGTTCAGTCGCGTAAGAGAGAAAAATACCATTGGTATAATCTTGGTCAACGCCAAAAATGCCATCGTTATCGAGAGTGAAAGAGACTGTGGATTTGGTGGATGCGATTGCTGCCGGTGATAGCAGCGCAAGGATGAATAATTTACTGAGTTTCATAGTGTATGTTTGCAAGCTTTTTACGCATCATACGGAAGATCCCAGACAAAATCTTTTGTAATGTCACAACTTTAGTTCAAGAAACAAAAAAAGGTCGATGCTTTTCAGCATCGACCTTTGTTCTATCACTTAAAGTGCTAATTCAATCAGTCTTATAGAGACTCAGTGAATGTACGTGCGATTACGTCAGCTTGTTGCTCTGCAGTTAGAGAGTTGAAGCGTACAGCGTAACCAGATACACGGATTGTTAGCTGAGGGTATTTCTCTGGGTGCTTAACAGCGTCTTCTAGAGTTTCGCGGTTAAGAACGTTCACGTTTAGGTGTTGACCACCTTCGATACCAGATTCATGGTGGAAGTAACCATCCATTAGACCAGCAAGGTTAGCACGTTGTGAACCTTCATCTTTACCTAGAGCGTTAGGTACGATAGAGAACGTGTAAGAGATACCATCTTTAGCGTGAGCAAACGGTAGTTTACCTACAGACGTTAGAGACGCTACAGCACCTTTTTCGTCACGACCGTGCATTGGGTTAGCACCTGGTGCGAAAGGAGCACCTGCGCGACGACCGTCAGGCGTGTTACCAGTCTTCTTACCGTATACCACGTTTGAAGTGATTGTTAGGATAGACTGAGTAGGGATTGCGTCACGGTAAGTCTTAAGCTGACGAATCTTGTTCATGAACACTTCAACAAGTTCACAAGCGATGTCATCTACGCGAGCATCGTTGTTACCGAATTTAGGGTAGTCGCCTTCGATTTCGAAGTCGATTGCTACGCCATCTTCGTCACGAACTGGTTTAACTTTCGCGAATTTGATTGCAGATAGTGAGTCAGCTGCAACAGATAGACCTGCGATACCACAAGCCATAGTACGGCGAACGTCACGGTCATGTAGAGCCATTAGCGCAGCTTCGTAGCTGTACTTGTCGTGCATGAAGTGGATGCTGTTTAGTGCAGTCACGTACTGCTTAGCTAGCCAATCCATGAAGTGGTCTAGTTTGCCCCATACATCGTCGAAGTCTAGAACTTCGTCAGTGATCTTAGGCATTTGAGGGCCAACTTGGATCTTCAGTTTCTCATCCACACCGCCGTTGATAACGTATAGAAGAGTCTTAGCTAGGTTAGCGCGAGCACCGAAGAATTGCATGTGCTTACCAATGATCATTGGAGATACACAACATGCGATTGCGTAATCATCAGACTCGAAGTCTGGACGCATTAGATCGTCGTTCTCGTACTGGATTGATGAAGTATCGATAGATACTTTTGCACAGAACTTCTTGAAGCCTTCAGGTAGTTGCTCAGACCAAAGAACAGTGATGTTTGGCTCTGGAGAAGGACCCATTGTGTATAGAGAGTTTAGGAAACGGAAGTTTGAACGTGTAACTAGCGTACGACCGTCAAGACCCATACCACCCATAGACTCTGTTGCCCAGATTGGGTCGCCAGAGAATAGATCATCGTACTCAGGAGTACGTAGGAAACGAACCATACGTAGTTTCATTACGAAGTGGTCGATCATTTCCTGTGCGTCAACTTCAGTGATCTTACCTTCAGCGATATCACGTTCGATGTAGATATCTAGGAAAGTAGAAGTACGACCTAGAGACATTGCTGCGCCGTTTTGAGATTTAACAGCTGCTAGGTAACCGAAGTAAGTCCACTGGATAGCTTCTTGTGCAGTTTCAGCTGGACGAGAGATGTCACAGCCGTATTTCGCAGCCATAACTTTCATTTGACCAAGTGCACGGTGCTGCTCAGCAATCTCTTCGCGAAGCTGCATAGTCATCTGTAGATCTTCACCGTTCTCAAAACGCTCTTGTAGAGACTTGAATTGAGCTAGCTTGTCTTGCATTAGACGGTCGATACCGTATAGAGCAACACGACGGTAGTCACCGATGATACGACCACGACCGTACGCATCTGGAAGACCAGTTAGAACGCCTGATTTACGACATGCTAGGATATCTGGAGTGTAGATATCGAATACGCCAGCGTTGTGCGTTTTACGGTATTCTGTGAAGATTTTCTTAACTTGTGGGTCAAGCTCGCGATCGTAAGCTTTGCAAGAACCTTCAACCATACGGATACCACCGTTAGGGATGATTGCACGCTTAAGAGGAGCTTCAGTTTGTAGACCTACGATAGTTTCTAGGTCTTTTTCGATGTAGCCTGCATCGTGAGCAGTGATGGTAGAGATAACTGAAGTATCGAAATCAACAGGAGCGTGAGTCGCGTTCTCTTGTTTGATACCTTCCATTACCTTAGCCCAAAGCTTGTTAGTCGCTTCAGTACCTTCAGAAACTAGGAAAGATTCGTCGCCTTCGTACGGAGTGTAGTTCTTCTGAATGAAATCACGAACGTTTACTTCGTTTTGCCAGTCGCCTGCAGCAAAACCTTCCCAAGCTTTAGCAAATTGCTCTGCCATGACATACCTACCTTTGTAGTAGAAAAAAATACGTACTGGTTCGCCGTTGAGCCAGCTATCTCCACTGTTAAACGGAGAACAGTACACTCTTAATGAATAACAATATTTATAGTCTTAAATAAGAAAGAGTGGGTCATAAAACTATAAATATTGTCACTGCTAACAATGTGGGTTCTTCCCAACCACAATTCAAGGCTACACTAAAAAAATTTTGCAAACCTTAAACTAAATCAATAAATCCTAAAAAATCTCGATAAAAATTGGGTAGCGACGAGCGCTACCCACACAATTTTTGAACGAATGTCATTATAGCCAAGCTTTAATGCCATATTGTCCTTCTAGCATACCTACTGCAAGCATAGCGACTAAACAGATAACAAGTACACCTACAGGGATCACAATCTTATCGACAAAGGATAGACGAGAAGCGCGCTCCTTATCACCAATCAGACCATTGTTGTCTAGCAGCATAGTCAGTGCCCAAGCAAGAACTGGGTTAACGACTGCAGAACCAAAGATACAGATACCTGCTGCTTGAGAATCTTTCGAGTCTTTCACCATCTGCATACCTGCTTCAAGTAGAGGTAGAGATACACCTACAAGAAGAGCAACACGCATTACTGGTGGCCATACTGCGATATCCATTGGGAAACCAAGGATTGCAATGATCATTACCAGAAGACCAAGAAGGATTGCACCGCCAGGGATAGGGCGTTTTGCGATCGCTGCTGGGATCATGTAAGTACCCCAAGATGAAGTGATGTTACCACCACCTACTGCTGTACCTACCATCTGACGGATAGAACACATTGTCATTGTGTCATCTACGTCCATCAATACTTTTTCTGTCTTTTTAGGGTAGTTCAATTCTTGGAAGATACGGTGACCTAGGAAGTCAGGAGACCACATTGCCACGGCAAGGATTGCAAATGGTAGAGATGCGATGAAGTGTTCCATGTTAGGAAGACCTAGCATCCAACCTTCTTCAGTGCTGCCCCACCAGTAAACAGGGTTTAGGTTAGGAAGACCTGTTTCAGTGACGAATTTAATATCGAAACCTGCACCTAGTACTAAAGCGATTGCAAGACCAGTGAAAGCACACACCGGAATAGCAAGCCAACGCTTGTTCACTTTTGCAAGGAATGCGTATAGTGCGATAGTGACTGCCAGTACGATCAGACCAACATAGCCCATGCTACCAGCTTCAACAGTAGAAGATTGCAGACCAACGGCCCATTCTTGAATCGAAGTAATCTGGCTCATGGTACCAGTCAAACCCAAGAAGATAAGCAAGCCACCGGCTGTACCTTCCGAGGTGAGGTTCACCAGTTTGGAGCCGCCTTTTAGGAAACTCAGTAGAAGACCGAACACACCGATTAGAATTGCCAATGCAAGAGGGTGAGCACCAGCAAGAGCGATGGTACCAATAAGAGGGATCATTGGACCGTGGTTACCTGCAAGGTTGGCTTTAGGGTTAATAAAACCAGAAGCAAGTACACAGAAAAGAAGTGCAGGGATAAGCATTTCTACACGTGCAACTTCGATAGCAAAATCTTTGCCCAAGTTGACGTGGTCCCATGCTGCAGTAAGACCTTCAGCCCAAGACATCATTACCGCAGAGTACATTGCGATAATACCGATAGTACCAGCAAGTGCTGGAACAAGGTCTTCAAGCTCAAAGCGGAAGTCACGACCTGGCAAGTTCAAGCCAAATCGACGTGGCTTCATAATTTGTAGTTCGTGGTCTAGGTAGTCTGAACGGCTTGCGAACTCAGATGATGGACGATGAAGCTCGCGGTAGCTTTTAGTCTCAATATCCGAATCAGAGTGCGCTTTATTAACTGCGTCTGACATAGATTCCTCATATATTTAAAAGTTATGAATTCTAAATTGAATTGTGTTTTTCCGCTTCCTGCGGCACGTCCTATGCTAGCTATTATTAGATTTTGTCACACGAATATCTCGTGCCTAAGCATAGCTAATAACTTGTTGTGTTGAGGCACAAAAAATTCCTCATCATTGGGGCGGAGTCTAACAAGATAGCCCTTTGGGGTGATTGATTTAGATCACTTTAAGAATAGATGTGAAAGAAAACTACAGAAAGTGTCTGGCATGCGAACAACTTGGTTATTTCGTGTGTAATTCGATTACACAAGTTGCATAAAATTAGATGTGGTTTTGCGGAAATAATACTCAACGATATTTATTGATATCATTCATGAGTGATATTAAAAGCTGGCTTTATTCTTGCTTAGTACCGAGCAAAGACGATTTTTTGGCTAACCATTGCCGCTCAGTTTAGGAAGAAGACATGAAACAGCTTAAAGTACTGCCGCTAGTGGCAATCATTTCGGGATTAATGGTCGGTTGCGGTGGCGGCGGCGGTGGCGGTGGTGGCAGTTCTACACCGAGAACTACATTCACTTTTACTTTTGCTGCCCCAAATGTCATCAGTGAAGCAAACGCACAAAAAGATAGTTGTACTGTTTACGAGCGTAGAGTAGATGGTAATGGCATCAATCAAGTATTAACTTATCAACCAGCTGTAAGTGCACAGTTGACAGGGGATAAGGTTGTTGGTTTCTATTCTGACAAGAATGGTGTCCGTCAAGGCGACTTTATCTACCCATCAGGCACTACTTTAAAATTTGTTCTAGAAGACATTCCTGAGGATGGCTACTTTACTTATCAGTTGCTTGATGCTTCTGGAACCGTATTTACGGCAAACAGCTTTAGTCGAGACTTTTTACAGGACAATAACCTTAGAAACTCAACGTTCTCGATGAATCGAGAGGCGGTGTCTGCTTGTAACAAAAATGGTAACTTTAATAAGACTACCCGAACCGATCTTAACTATGTGGCAACAGAAGCTGGTGGCTTAGAGTACAACTTTATATCTCAAGTTGCTAAAGAGTCTAAGCCTGCTTATTCCATTGACTCTTTGGATGTGAGAGCTATTGGTTCGAAGATGGAGTCGACAGTCGTGCTGCAATATGCGGACGCAGCGAAAACAGAACTGCACCAATATGGTATTCGCGATTGGTCAAGTGAATCACCATTGCCGTTGGTTGGCATGACTGGTTCTTCACCAATCCTGAACCCAACATCTTTTAAATATGACACTTTAGACATCAGTGTACTGGTTGGTGATTACAACTACGAAGTTGCAGAGTTACCTATGTCAACGACGAAGTTCTACCACCCGCTTGAACCTAAAACGGAAACTTGGACTTACAGTGTTGCAGCTGAAAAACCGATCAATGGTTGGACAGTTGTGCTGAACCAAAAGATGTACCAGGACGCAAAATGGGATATCTCAATTGATCCAAGCGCTTACTACAACCTAAATGCTCTGCCTGCAGCGCATGTGGTGAGAGGTTCAACGATTGATACTGGTTTTGCTTTCAATGACCAAGATAAAGGCTTTAGCCGCCTCGCATATCGTGCAGAGTCTAACTCTGGAACACTACACCGAGTAACACACAAGATATTTACAACTTTAGAGAGTGATGTCGTTGTTCCGGAATTGTACTACTACACATTCGATGACAGTGTGAAGCAAGATTTGAAAGTTTCTTCTACCAGTGATTACTCACAATCTATTGTCGTGGAGTCTGCTGAAGCAAACCTAAATAGCTATGACTTTGTTTCTCTATTCTCTCATGGTGATGTGACCGATCTTAAAGTGGATCACGATGGTCTTGTGATCAGTGAAGTTGATTCTGAGAAGGTCAATACGAATGCTCAGAAGTCTGACTTTATGGTGTTGATTAAGTAATAATTAACATTTTTACAAAAAAGAGCCCCTTCCTGTGAGGGGCTTTTTTACGTCTAATATTCAGCATTAAAAGAATATATTGCTAAAAATTGCATATTCATTTGATTGTTGTATCTATCTATTCGAATTATTTAGGTTAATAATTTGTTGCAACTTGCGATGGGTGGTGATAGTTTGTTCCAATTCAAAGAGGGCGGAGTCCCTTAATTGCAGTGACAAAAACACAGGGAGTAAGGCGCATGAATGATGTACCAGCGCTAGATATAAAAGACCTGCACAAAACATTTGGACAAAATGAAGTCTTGAAAGGCATTTCACTTGCCGCTCATAAAGGTGATGTTATCTCCATCATCGGCTCTTCCGGTTCAGGTAAGAGTACCTTCCTTAGATGTATTAACCTTCTTGAAACTCCGACCGCCGGTGAAATTTGGGTAAATGGTGAACTTATCCAGATGAAGAACAACCGAGCAGGAGAGTCAGTTCCAGCTAATGAGAAACAAGTTCAGCGCATTCGCTCTCGTTTAGCCATGGTGTTTCAAGGCTTTAATCTTTGGTCACATCTAACCGTTCTAGAAAATGTGATTGAAGCACCAGTTCATGTGCTTGGCGTACCGAAAGCTCAAGCCATCGAAAACGCTGAACTGCTTTTGAAAAAAGTGGGATTGTACGAACGTAAAGATTACTACCCTGGACATCTATCCGGAGGTCAACAACAACGTGCTGCTATTGCTCGTGCTCTTGCTGTTGATCCAGAAGTGATGTTGTTCGATGAGCCGACCTCAGCACTCGATCCTGAGTTGGTTGGTGAGGTGTTAGGAGTAATGCGAGATTTGGCAGATGAAGGGCGAACGATGTTGGTCGTTACCCATGAAATGGCATTTGCGCGTGACGTATCTAACCATGTGATGTTTTTACATCAAGGCTTAGTGGAAGAACAGGGAGATCCAGCTAAGCTATTTACAAACCCAGATTCAGAACGATTACAGCAATTTATCTCATCTATCTACTAATATTTCTTGGGTGGCAGTCTTTTGCCACCCATAAGCACAACAATCAAAACCAAATAAAAGCAATCACAGGAGTATGGAAATGAAAAAGTGGTTATTAGCAGCAACGCTTGCTGCAACAGCAGTGTCTGGTGTCGCTCAAGCGAAAGAATGGAAAACCGTTCGCTTTGGTATTGAAGGCGCTTACCCTCCGTTTAGCTGGACAGAAACGGACGGCTCTCTAAAAGGCTTCGACGTGGATATGGCGAACGCACTTTGTGAAGAGATGAAAGTGAAGTGTCAGATCGTTGCTCAAGATTGGGATGGAATTATTCCTTCTCTACTTGCTCGTAAATACGATGCGATTATTGCTGCAATGTCGATCACTGAAGAACGTAAGAAGAAAGTCGACTTCACAGGAAAATACGCGCTGATTCCAAACAAGTTCATCGCTAAGAAAGGTGCAAACCTAGATTTTGATAACCTTGATGGTCAAAAAATTGCCGTGCAGCGTGCAACGACTCACGACAAATACCTGACAGATAACTATGGCGACAAAGTTGAAATCGTGCGTTACGGATCATTTGACGAAGCGTACCTAGATCTTGCAAACGGTCGTGTTGCGGCAGTGCTTGGTGATGCGTCTGCACTAGAAGAGGGTGTTTTAAACAAAGCTGGTGGCGATGCTTATGAATTTGTTGGTCCTTCACTAACGGATCCTAAGTGGTTTGGTGATGGTTTTGGTATTGCAGTTCGTAAGCAAGACAAGGATCTAACGAAAAAGCTCGATGCAGCTATTTTGTCACTACGTGAAAAAGGTGTTTATCAAGAAATCGCAGGTAAATACTTTAACTACGACGTTTACGGCGAATAAGCTGTAATTAAGCGACCGTTGGCTTGTTCCTAGAAGTAACCAACGGTCGATCTTTTGAGTTTAGGGATTAGGAACTCACCTATGCTGGATCTACAAGGATATGAAGCCTCGATCTTAAAAGGGGCTCTAGTAACCATCGAAGTCGCAATACTTTCTCTACTTTTAGCGGTCATTCTCGGAATGCTGGGTGCATTGGCGAAATTGGCACCGTACAAGTGGGCAAGAGCAGTTGCGACGCTTTATACCACCATCATTCGTGGCATCCCTGATTTAGTTCTGATGATGCTTATCTTCTTTGGTGGTCAAATTCTACTTAACAATAGCCTTTACTCGATCAATGAAACACTCAATGAATGGTTTACTGCAAGTGACCCAAATCATGAGTGGACTTCGTATTTGCCAGATTACATCGATGTCAGCCCCTTTATTGCCGGTGTTTTAACCATTGGGTTTATCTTCGGTGCATACATGGCAGAGACGTTTCGTGGCGCTATCATGGCGGTAGACAAGGGTGAACTAGAAGCCGCAAAAGCTTATGGCATGAGCCCGATAATGTCGTTTCGAAGAATTCTATTGCCTCAAATGATCCGACATGCTTTACCAGGCTTTGGTAACAACTGGTTGGTTCTACTGAAAACGACCGCGTTAGTATCCATCATTGGTCTGGAAGATATGGTGCGCATTAGCTCGTTGGCTGCGGGTACAACCAAAATGCCATTCACTTTTTACATGGCGGTTGCAATCATCTTCTTGTTCTTTACCAGTGTTTCAACAGGCTTACTTAAGTTGGTTGAACGCAAATTTAGTATTCACGCGAGGTAAACCATGGATTTTTCATTGATAATTGAAAGTTTCCCGGTCTACCTAGATGGATTGTGGACGACGGTATGGCTTGTTGCGTTAGCACTGGTGATTGGGTTAGCCGTATCGATTCCTCTTGCGATTGCACGTAATAGTGCAAACTACGCACTAAGCCTGCCTTCATGGGCGTTTATTTACTTTTTCCGAGGCACTCCTTTGTTGGTGCAGCTGTATCTGATCTACTACGGCATGGACCAGTTTTTTCCGGTAAAAGACACGCTTTGGGAAAACGCATGGTTTTGTGCGCTGGTGGCGTTTGTTCTCAACACGTCCGCTTATACTGCTGAAATTATTCGCGGGGCAATCAATGGCTTGCCGAAGGGAGAGGTAGAGGCAGCTAAGGCATACGGCATGAGTACGTTTATGACTTACCGTCGCATTATTCTTCCAAGTGCTTTGCGTCGCGCGTTACCTGCCTACTCGAATGAGGTTATCTTCATGCTTCATGGCAGTGCGGTCGCCGGCATCATTACCATTATGGATCTGACAGGTGCAGCACGTTTGGTGAACTCAAGATACTACGCGCCATTTGAGTCATTCTTGACAGCGGGACTCTTCTACATGGCGCTGACATTTATTATTTTGTGGTGCTTCAAAGTGGCAGAGAAGCGCTTCTTGGCGTACCTAAGACCATTGAGCTAACAAGATGGGTTGTTAATTCCACTTCATGTAGGACAATACAAACATCAAAAAAGAGCGCTTGTTGGCGCTCTTTTTTATTTTTAGTCGATGTTAGTAAGAACTACTTGAAGGTTGACCAGATTGGCGCGTGATCTGAAGGTTTTTCAATGCCTCGTAACTCATAGTCAATATCGGATTCTATGCATTTTTCCGCGAGTGATGGTGTGGCCAAAATAACATCAATACGAAGACCACGGTTATCATCGAAGCCACGCGAACGGTAATCAAACCACGAGAAGCGGTCATCGACTTCAGGGTGTAAGTTACGGAAAGTATCTTCAAAGCCCCAATCTAGAAGCGTTTGCAACCACTCACGCTCTTCTGGTTGGAAAGAACATTTACCCGTTTTCAGCCAACGTTTACGGTTTGGTTCGCCGATACCGATGTCCGCGTCGATTGGGCTGATATTGATGTCGCCCATGACAATCAGCTGCTCATCGTTAGTGTGGTGATCGTTGAGGTAAGTCATCAAGTCTTTGTAGAACTGACGCTTGTATGGATACTTAGTTTCGTGAGCAACGTTATCGCCTTGCGGGAAATAACCGTTAAGAACCGTCACTTTTTCACCGTTTTCATCTTCAAACGTCGCCATGATCATGCGCTTTTGGTGTTCTTCATTATCGGTTGGGAAACCTTTTTGAACGCTTATAGGCTCTTGTTTACATAGCATTGCCACACCGTAATGGGCTTTTTGACCGTGAAAGTAAACTTTGTATCCCATTGCTTCTACATCGTCGATAGGGAAGGCTTCGTCGTGAACTTTGATTTCCTGCAGACCAATCACGTCAGGTTGGTGCTTGTCGATGAGGGCTTGGAGTTGATGCAGACGCGCACGAAGTCCATTGATGTTAAAGCTAATTACTTTCATTTTTTATCCTTCTCAGAGGGCGTGTTTGAGCATGATGTTACCATTGCAAAGGCAAGCTGAAAATGGTTCTCATGTAAACGGAATAAGTTTAAAGAATTGTTAAATATGTAATTGCTATTGTGCCCGCGTATGGTTTAATGAGTCTCAAAAATGAGTTTGCTTGAATAAGGATGTTGTATGCGAACCATATCTGTGCAGTGGAAAATTACATTACTCTCCGGGCTTTGCCTGCTCGTCACTTCTTTATCTTTAATTGGTTTTTCGGTCTACAACGCGCTCGGTAACCAAAAGTTGTTGCAGCGAGAAACTAGCTCTTCTGTTATCGAAAAATCTGAACAACTCTTACAGACACGAGCGTTATTAAACGCGACGGAAGTGTCTGAGTATCTCAATGAAGCGACTTACCGCGCTGAAATGTTGGCAGCAAATGCGCTGTTTTTTAAAACCAACTCGGAAGAGAATTTTGGCAGTAGTGAAGATCTTCGCTCCGCTCTGAATGAAATGATTCGTCAGGCAGTGTTACGCTTTGACACGATACAAGCGGCTTATCTGGTGTTTAATCCAGACATGCTCGACAGTGAAGATGCCAACTATCGAAGTGCCGATTACGTCGGTTCTAATGAAGTCGGTCGGTTTGCGACCTATTGGTCCAAAGCGAGCAATGGTGAAAACGTGTTAGCGAGTACGATAAGTGAGCAAGCCTTGAATGAGAATGACAATGCTGAGCGCTTTTACTGTCCGCTCTCGTCTGGTCAAACTTGCATTGCATCGCCGCGGGTTAACACCAACGATGCTGGTTCCTTCTTAACAACATCGATCTCCATTCCGCTCATTGTCGAGAGTATGCCGATTGGCTTCTTGGGTATAGAGCTACGATTAGACCAGTTAGCGAGCATTGCGATTAATTCTGATCAAAGCTTGTTCGCTGGGGCTGGAAAGGTATCAATGATCAGTCTCGATGGAACTTTGTTAGCGTCAGATAGTAACACTGATTCCCCTGGACAGCCTTTTTCGAGTTCCACCATTTCTAATGACAATCTCACTGATTTATTGTTTGGCGGTGAAGCCAAGGTTGAATGGGATGCCTCTGGTGAGTGGATGACGGTCTTTTCGCCTATCCAAATAGCGAATCAAACGTGGGGTGTGATCTTTGAAATGCCTCGTTCTGCAGTGCTTGCTGATGCGGATCAGTTAGACGCTTTGATTACCAATAAGATGCAAGACGGCGTTATTATTGAATTAAGTGTTGGTGTCGCACTTGTCGTTGTTGGACTGATTACAACCGGACTGCTGGCTAAGACCTTAGTGAAGCCGATTCGAGAAGTTGTCGCTCGTTTGGAAGATATTTCGACAGGGGAAGGAGACTTAACTCAGCGTTTGGAAGCTAAAACAGACGATGAAATTGGTCAACTTGCGAGGGCGTTCAATCGATTTCTTGAGCGTTTGCAATTAACGATTAAAGAAGTCGCAGAAACATCTCGACAAATTGCAGATAAGACCGAACATGCAAAACATGTTGTAGCCGTTACTCGAAATAGCAGTGATGCGCAGTTTAAAGAAGTTGATTTAGTCGCGACTGCTGCTGAAGAAATGACGCAAACAGCGGCTTTGGTGGTACAAAATGCCGAAGTTGCGGTAAAGGCGGCTGGTGAGGCGAGTGAATCTGCAGAAAACGGTCAGAAAGTGATCTTGGCGTCTGAAGCTCAGATGCAAAAACTATTATTAACCATGATGAATGCCGTCCCGGTTGTAGAAGAGCTAGCGAAGAACAACGCCAGCATTACCGAAATTCTTTCTGTTATTGAAGGCATTTCTGAGCAAACCAACTTGCTAGCTCTCAATGCAGCAATAGAAGCCGCACGAGCTGGTGAACAAGGTCGTGGCTTCGCTGTGGTGGCTGATGAGGTTAGGAGCTTAGCAAGTCGAACTCAAAGTTCGGTGGGTGAAATTCGAGATGTCATTGCTAATGTTCAAAAGGGCACGCAAGCGGTTGTTGAGTCCATTACAGAAGGGAATCAAAGTGCGCAATCCTCTTCTCAACAGGTGAATATGGCGGTAGAAGAATTACAGAAAGTATTTGAGTCAATTGCTGCGATAAGTGATATGAATAATCAGATAGTAAAAGCGGCAGAAGAGCAGCAATCTGTCTCTAATGAGGTGAATCAAAGTGTGGCGAACATTCGCGATCTGAGCAGAGAAATCCTTAATCAAGCGCAAACGTCGGAAAATGCAGGTATCGAGATGACCTCACTTTCTGATCAACAGCAAACCTTAATGTCTCAATTCAAAGTATAGCGTGGTATCAACGTAAACTCAGCTTAAACAAAGAGGAGCGAAATCGCTCCTCTTTTTTGTCTATTTGTTGTCTATCAGTTTGCGTTGATCTTATTTTCAAGATCGCTTTGTACGATCTTAATCGCTTTTAGCGCTATTTTAGGATCGATTTCATTCGTTTCTAGCAAGTAAATTAAATCGACAGCTAGTTTGATCTCTTCTGGGGCATCATCCAGTGGTGATTTCGATTCTTCAGACATGCTCAATTGTTCTCTCTTTGGATTACTTGCTTCTCTAGCTCGCTTAATGCTGCTTCACAGCGAATCAGTCGTTGTTTTGCGGTTAATACAGCTTTCTGCGCTTCGGTGTGTAAATGAGCTGGAGCAATGGCAACTATTTGTTGTTTTTCTATAACCATCTCGCGCAAGCGACGAGCCCATTCTTTATGCTGCGCGACTTCTTGTTTTAGTGCATCAAGGGACTTGTCTTGTCGAGCGGATTTCTTAGGCTTTGCTTTAGGTATCTCGGCGATAGAAATTTCGCGTTGAATTGCCGTGATTTGGGCAACCAATCGGTCAGTCAGATATTCTGCTCGTTGTGCATTTAACTCACCTTCTTTTTGCTCCTTGATGATGTCGTTTAATGTCGCTCTTGCTTCATTGACACAAGGAACTAACAAACGAGAGCGGCAGCGAAATAGACGTTCATCAAACAGCATTGCCTCATGATGACCTCGCTGATGGTCAAGTGAAGCCGCTTTCTCAGACATTTGTTCTAGACCATTGGAAAGCTGTTTGATGTTCATGATAAGCCTACAAACCACGCATCATAAGCGAGTTTAATTGCTAATACGCTGACAACAGAAACAAACACAGGGCGAATAAATTTAGAACCAAAGCGGATTGCAGAGTGAGCCCCAACAAATGCGCCTGCCATTAAACATACGCCCATTGTTAATCCTAGCACCCAATTTATATGACCCAAAACAGCAAAAGTGGCAAGAGAAGTGAAGTTGCTAGTAAAGTTCATCGCCTTTGCTAACCCGGAAGCGAGCAAGATGTTCAACCGATAAAGCGCCATTGAGCTTACAGTCCAAAATGCGCCAGTCCCTGGTCCGGCTAGACCATCGTAGAAGCCGATTGAGAATCCTTGCAGATACTGCTTTTTATTCAACATTGGGCATGGTTCGGGTGTCGGGCTCTGGTGAGTCGATTGTGGAGCTTTATGGAACACGGTATACATCGCGGCAGCAAGAATAATGAGAGGTAAAACCTTCTCTAGCCATTCAGTACTGATTGCGTCGACAAACAATGTGCCGAGCGTGGCACCAACAAGAGTCGCCACAAACGCTCGTCCCCAGCATTGTGGTTTAAACAAACGCTTCTTGTAGTATGTGAAAGCGGCAGTAGAAGAGGCAAACGATGCTGCCAGTTTATTTGTGCCCAATGCAATGTGCGGAGGGAGTCCCAATGACAATAAGGCAGGGACGGTGAGCATACCGCCACCGCCTGCAACCGCATCGATAAATCCAGCAACAAAAGCGACGAGCGCCAAAACCAACAGCATGGTTGGCTCAATCATTTCCATAAATCGTTATTCTTCTAATATTCTATCTTGCGTTTAAATGGCGGCAACGAGTCAATTAAGGCTTGCCCGTAGCGTTTTGTTATCAAACGTCTATCAAGGATGGTCACTCTACCAGAATCGCGCTCTTTGCGCAGTAAACGACCGACACTTTGAATCAGTTTTTTGCTCGCATCAGGCACAGTAATTTGCATGAATGGGTTGCCCCCTTTCTTTTCTATGTACTCTGAGTGCGCTTGCTCTACGGGTGAGGTAGGGACACCAAAAGGAATCTTAGTAATGACCAAGTTTTCCAATAGCTCTCCTGGTAAATCAAGACCTTCCGAGAAGCTACCCGTGCCAAAGAGAATACTGGTTTTCTGTTGGTCGACGAGCTTTTTATGTTTTTTTAGAATTTCTGCACGTGAACTTTCGCCTTGTACTTGCAGTGCCCAGCCTCGTTTTACAAAATCAGCACTTAGAGCATCTGCGACTTGGTTCATCTGCCAATATGACGAGAATAATACCAAGTTCGCTTTGTTGTCTTCTAAATACTTAGGCAAAATTTCAATAAGATATTCGGTAAACTGTGGCGCTTGAGGTTCATACTTCATCGCAGGGATTAAAAGCTCCGCTTGGTTCTGATAATCAAACGGTGACGCCAAGGCTAAAAACTGCGTACCTGACTCAGGTTTTGCGTCTACTCCCACTTGATGGCAAAAGTAATGGAATGAATTCAGTGCACGCATCGTAGCAGAGACTAATACCGCACCGATACAACGACTCCAGATTTGTTGATCAAGTTGCCAGCCGATTTCCAAAGGTGAAACGCTCACAATATAGTCACCTTCACGATCTGGGTGCTTCTCAAGCCACCTTGCTAACGGTGCCCCTTTTTCTCGTGTTGGCTCTGCCATCAAGTTCCAAACTTGAGCAAGATTTTCTAAGCGCTGAATGTAGAACCCCAATTCAGCCAGAGCTGGCTCTGCTAACCTTGAAGAAAGTTCCCCGTCTTTTACTCGCTCAGCAATCAAATCCGCAATTTTCGCGACACTTTGGTTTGCTTTTTTACTGAGCTGTTTTAAATCTTTAGATTGATTTTCTAACCAAGTTGGAAGTTCGCCATGTTCAAAGCGATAGATGTTTTCTTCAAATTGGTTTGGGTCAAATTGCTTTGTTAATTGGCTAAGCGCGGGAATGAGTTCTTGTACCGACTCCTGCAAGTCGTTGCGAAAGCGTGCGACGCGTTTCTCGTCTGCCAATGATGAGAATTTGCTGGTGGACTGATTGAGTTTTTCTAACCAAGCTGCCGCTCCTTTTAAGCTTGCAGATGCGGAAGCGTGGTCTCGTGCGACGTGCGGAAGATGATGCGCCTCATCAAAGACATAAATAGTATTTTCCGGCTCGGGCAGAATTACGCCACCACCCAGATCGGCGTCTGCCATTACTAATGAATGGTTTGCGATGATGACATCATTTTTATCCAGTTCTGAACGTGCTTTTTGGAAAGGGCAGTTACGATGAGCTGGTAGGCTGTTATTACAGCTGTGCTTGTCACTGACAATCAATTGCCAGATATGGTCATCAATAGGTTTTGGCCAGGAGTCGCGGTCGCCATCCCATTTGCCTTGAGCAAGAGAACTGTACATGGTTTCCAACAAATCAATGTCTTTCTTTTTTGGCTTAGTCTCAAACATGGCAAGTTGTCCGCCATCGACACCACTTGCCGTTGCGAGTTTCTCCGCGCAGCAATAACGTTGGCGCCCTTTTGCCAGAATAAAAGAAAACTCTCGGTCGGTAATACGACGAAATAATGGGAGATCTTTATTCACCAACTGTTCTTGCAACGCGACTGTTGCAGTCGAAATCACGACTTTTCGGTTGTTGTAGACTGCCACGGGAATAACTGCCATCAGATATGACAATGACTTACCGATCCCTGTTCCTGCTTCTGCAACAAGCATTCTATTCGATTTGTGGTATTGCCCGCACAACGTCTTAGCAATTTCTGCGACTAGGTAATTTTGCGCTCTTCGAGGTACAAAGTTATCCAGTTGAGCTTGTAAGTTCTGGTAGCTGGTTCTGATCGATTTTTGGATGTTACTAGTTAGCATAAGTGCCTCAAACGCGTGGGGCGCGCATAGTAGCACACATCACTAGTTGTACTGTAGTTCACAAAACGGAATGCTTTTATGTGGAATGTAGATCTTGTTCACAAAAAAATATTGAACTCAATCTAAATGAAAATAATTTCATTAGGTGAAAAATATAAAGCTTCAAAAATACCATTTGACCAGAATTTTATTCTAAATTAATTCGGTTTTTTGTTGTTGTAAGGTTGTTTATCTCTTTTGTTTATCTTTTGCTAAATTAAGAAAAATCAAGTCGATTGTTTAGAACTTCATCGAATAATTGAAACTTAAATTTCTATGTTGCTGTAAAATAAAGATTTTTTTGTTTTTTGATGTTGTGATTTAGAAAATTTGACAGCCAGAATAATCTTTTGCACTCTAGTGCCCAGATTTTGCAGGTAAAGCATTGTTGCGATTTGATAACAAGCGACCTCAAAAATATAAAAAAGGGAATCGGAAAGGATATCCCAATCTAAGAAAAGGCAGTGGATTAATTATGAAAAAGACTCTAGTAGCTCTTGCAGTAGCAGGCATCTCTACGTCTGCACTAGCAGCAGGCAACATCTACGACAACGGTACAACTTCTTTCAACCTTAAGGGTGAGATCGATACTTACGTAAGTACTGTAGAAGGCAAAGAAAACGGCAAAACTACAGTTAAGCGTGACGTAGACGTTGACCTATGGGCTAAAATCCAAATCGATGCAGAGCACAAACTAAACGAAGACATCAAAGTATTCGGTTCATTTGAACTAGAAAACGGCGAGTTCTTCGATAAAGACAGCAGCTCTGACCACGCTCGCGTACGTACAGATGACCTATACTTCGGTGCTTACTTCGGTGACAACTGGGGTGTGGCTCTAGGTGAAGTTGGTGATTTCGGCGACTCTCTAGACGCAATCACTATCGACAACACTAACGAAGGTCTTGGTTACGTTGATGATTTCGTAAAATCAAAAGAAAGTGCTGGTCACGCTGTTTCAGTTAAAGGTAGCTTCGACAAGCTAACTGTTATCGCTGATGCATACCTAGATCAAAACGAGAAAATCGATACTGCATTCGGTCTATCTGCACAATACGCAATCAACGACATGTTCACTGTTGGTGCTTCTTACCAAGATCAAGAGAACCGTGACGTTGCTGGTACTGATTACCAAGTAATGGGTGCAGCTGTTCGCTTCAACATGGATAACTTCTCTGCTGCAGTTAACTACGTTGCTGAAGAGCTAAACAAAGCTGACCAAGATACATGGTCTGCAGTAGCTGCTTACCAAATGAACGAAGCACGCGTTTACACTTCATTTGGTTTCACTGAGTACGAAGGCGACCACGACCAGTCTTACTACACGTTTGGTGCTGACTACGCTGTAACTGGTAACGTTCTAACGTTCATCGAATACACTGCAAGCGAAAACGACGAGAAAAACGTTTCTAAGAAAGAAGCTGACCTAGTTGTTGCTGGTGTTTACTACACGTTCTAATTTTAGAACTTAAGTAGATATAGTAAAGGTCGCATTTATTGCGGCCTTTTTTATATTAAAAGCTTGCATCTCCTTAGGCTCCTGAAAGCATGGACTAAGTGAGTACATGAAGATTTTTGAGACTTGAATGCGCTTACCAATTATCTACAGTCAATGATGTAGAAATGATTGGCTTTTCAGCAATGATTTCCTCAAACTGTGATGAATCGTAAGCGATATTTAACTCTTTTGATGTAATTAATTGAATTTTAAGGTTATTAGGATATGAGACTAAAAGCTTGGACTGTAGCATTTGTGCTTGGGTTGTTTGGTACAACAGCGAACGCAGACACAACAAATAAAGCTGATACTTCAGCAACCTTAACTACCGCTCAAGGCGTTCAAGTGCTGTTTGTAAATGGCGTTAGTGCGGATGATTTGAGTGAACCGTTTGGTCTTGTTGATGGCTCTAACCAAGTAGTTGTAAAAGTAAACAAAGCTATTGGGCGCGGTGATAAGCGTACTCAAGTTTACTCTGCACCGTATATTCTTGGCTTTAGCTCTGGTGCGGGTGAGCTTTATATTGATGCGCCATCTTTTAGAGAAAAACGTCAGGCAGACAAGCTGTTCGAACAAGACAAAATGGACTGGAAAGTAAGTTTCAACGATAAGTCAATTGATTACTCGCAATATAAAATGCCAGGTGAGAAAGGTGCGTTCCCTTACTCAAACCTAGATGAGCAACTAGCGGAATACAATGAAGCTAATGGCGTTTTCTTTGCTAACGGTAAGAGAGTCGAATTGTCTGAGCTACAAGCAGCGACGGCTGTAACGGCAACTAGCAAAAGCGCGCAAAGAGTAAAATCACCGGTAACAAAAGCGAAGATTGCCTACCTAGAAATGACAGACGAAGAACGTCAGGCATTCATGAAGTGGGTTGCTCAACAATAAATATTATTGGTGATGACAAAAATATAAAAAGCAGGTCTTGACCTGCTTTTTATATTTTTTGATGTGGGTGTTTTTTGATGTGCGAGCTTAGACGAGCTTAGAGAGTGACTTCTCGCCATTCTCCCGGCTTCAAGTCGTCAAGCGCAATATCACCCATGGAGTAACGTACTAAACGCAGTGTCGGGAAGCCAATATGTGCTGTCATTCGTCGTACTTGGCGATTTCGACCTTCAATGATCGTAATTGCTAGCCAAGTTGTAGGAATATTAGCTCTAAACCGAACGGGCGGATTTCTATCCCAGATCTTTGGTTCAGGCATCACTTCTACTTTTGCTGGTAATGTCATGCCATCTTTCAATTCAACACCTTTACGAAGTTTTTCCAAGTCCTCTTCATTAGGTGCTCCATCTACTTGTACCCAGTAAGTTTTTGGCGACTTTGATTGAGGTTGTGTCAACTTTGCTTGCAAGATGCCATCATTTGTTAGCACCATCAGACCTTCGCTATCTCTATCTAACCGTCCTGCCGCGTATACATCTTTGACAGGGATGTAATCCGCTAACGTTTTACGACCATCTCCATCGGTAAATTGGCTCAACGTATCATAAGGTTTGTTGAAGATGATCACCTTACGGTCTTCTGGTGTAATGCGTGGTTTTGTTGACTTTGATGAACGGGTAGAGCGCCCTGGTCGATTTTTCGCCTGTCCATTTGAATGGTTTGACTTGCCTGAGCGTTTAAAATGGCTCGGTTTAGAGTGGTTACTACGGCGACCTTTTTCATGACCCGTGCGAGATGACATGTTAACTACCTTGCAAAAATGTAAATGAACTGTGTTTGAAAGTTTTAAGTTTTCTTCTTATCGGCTATCATTTGCGCGCCTAAAACTAACAAAAGCGCACAGAATAATAGACTATTTCGTGTTATTTGTTTAATGATATAGCCAAGTTGCTTTTAGAGAGGTGTTTTTGCAAAAGAACTTCATGAAAGCAAACTTGGCACAAAGTGCACTCATGGATAGAGAGCCATAGAGCTTCAAACTATAAGAAAGAGTGCAAACCGCATGTCACGTTGGTGAGGAGGAATGCACTACTAACGTTAAGCAATGCGTAAATTCAACGAACTCAGTTGCTGAGTTGTTCAGCTTAGTTGAGTAAAAAATAGGGAAATTTCATGCCTACAGAAAAACCTACAATTATCTACACAATCACTGATGAAGCCCCGGCGTTAGCAACCTATTCATTACTACCAATCATTCAATCGTTTACTGCATCGTCTGGCATTAATGTAGATACTCGTGATATTTCGTTAGCAGGTCGTATCATCGCTAACTTCCCAGAGCATTTAAAAGAAGAACAGCGCATCGGTGACGCGCTAGCAGAACTTGGCGAGTTGGCGAAAACACCAGAAGCAAACATCATCAAACTTCCAAACATTTCTGCATCTATCCCGCAGTTAAAAGCTGCTATCAAAGAGCTGCAAGCAAAAGGCTATGAGTTACCAAACTACCCAGAAGAGCCGAGCACTTACGAAGAAGAAGCGATTAAAGCGACTTACGACAAAATCAAAGGTAGTGCGGTTAACCCGGTTCTACGCGAAGGTAACTCAGACCGTCGTGCGCCACTTTCAGTAAAGAATTACGCGAAGAAGAACCCACACTCAATGGGTGCATGGTCAGCGGATTCTCAATCTCATGTTTCAAGCATGGCAGACAACGACTTCTTCGGTAGTGAAAAATCGGTAACCGTTTCTGGTGCTACTGACGTAAAAATTGAATTTGTCGCTGCAGATGGTTCGGTGAAAGAACTTAAATCGGCGTTCCCTTTACAAGACAAAGAAGTGATCGATTGTTCGGTAATGAACAAGAAAGCGCTTGTTGAGTTCTTTGAGAAGGAAATTGCAGAAGCAAAGCAGCAAGACGTTCTGCTCTCTCTACACATGAAAGCGACCATGATGAAGGTATCGGATCCAGTTATCTTTGGTCATGCTGTTAAGGTTTACTACAAAGACGTGTTTGCGAAATACGGCAAGCTATTCGAAGAGCTAGGCGTTGATGTAAACAATGGTATCGGTGACGTATACGCGAAGATCGATGCGCTACCTGCTGAACAAAAAGCGGAAATCGAAGCGGCGATCCTTGCGGTATACGAAACACAACCAGCACTCGCGATGGTTGACTCAGATCGCGGTATTACCAACCTGCACGTACCAAGTGACATCATCGTTGATGCTTCTATGCCAGCAATGCTGCGTGCATCTGGTCAAATGTGGGGACCAGACGGCAAACAGAAAGATACTAAAGCAATGATTCCAGATCGTAGCTATGCAGGTATTTACCAAGCGGTTATCGATTTTTGTAAAGAACATGGTGCATTTGACCCAACAACTATGGGTAGCGTACCAAACGTAGGTCTAATGGCTCAGAAAGCTGAAGAATACGGTTCACACGATAAGACATTCATTTTAGATGCAGCAGGTACAGTACGTGTTGTAGATGCTTCTGGTGCGGTTCTTCTTGAGCAAGAAGTAGAAGAAGGTGACATCTTCCGTATGTGTCAGGTCAAAGATGCGCCAATCCAAGATTGGGTGAAACTTGCGGTAACTCGTGCTCGTGCTTCGGGTGCGCCGGCTGTGTTCTGGCTTGATGAAGCGCGTGCTCATGATGCAGAACTTATCAAAAAAGTGAATGCCTACCTTCCAGCACACGACACTTCAGGTCTAGAAATTAAGATCCTTGCGCCAATCGATGCATGTAAATTCTCTCTAGAGCGTATCAAAGAAGGTCTAGATACCATTTCTGTAACGGGTAACGTATTGCGTGATTACCTGACCGATTTGTTCCCAATTTTGGAGCTTGGTACTTCAGCGAAGATGCTATCTATCGTTCCGCTAATGAACGGTGGTGGTCTATTTGAAACGGGAGCAGGAGGTTCGGCACCTAAGCACGTTCAGCAAGTTGAAAAAGAAAACCACTTACGTTGGGATTCTCTAGGTGAGTTCCTTGCGCTGGCAGCTTCTCTAGAGCACCTAAGCTCTGTGGCGGGCAATGCGAAGGCTCAAGTTCTTGCTGACGCTCTTGATAAAGCAACAGGCGAGTTCTTAGACGAAAATAAATCACCTTCTCGTAAAGTAGGTGAGTTGGATAACCGTGGTAGCCATTACTACTTAGCATCGTACTGGGCGAAAGCATTGGCTGAGCAAACAGAAGACGCGGATCTTGCAGCAGAGTTTGCCCCTGTCGCAAAAGCGTTGGCAGAGAAAGAGGAAGCGATTGTGTCTGAGCTAAACAACGCGCAGGGTGTAAAAGGCGAGCTAGGTGGTTACTACTCTCTTGATGATTCTCTAGCGTCTACATTGATGCGTCCAAGCGCAACGCTGAACGCTATTATCAATAAATAATCTTGTACACGCTACTTCGGTAGACCTATAGAAACAATAAACCCGCTTTACGCGGGTTTATTTTTCTCTTCATAAAAGCTCGTGTGCTTCTACGAGAGCAAATGATTTGTCTTTCCGACAGCGCTCTATTTATTTGGCTTGGCCTTCTATTGGAACAACGCTGCTTGCGTGTGAACCTTTTGGACCTTTTTCAATCTCGTATGAGACTTGTTGGCCTGCTTTCAGTGTACGATAACCGTCCATTTGGATAGTTGAGTAGTGGGCGAAAATGTCTCCTTCCTCTTCGTCTGAACAAATAAACCCAAATCCTTTGGCGTTGTTAAACCACTTTACTGTACCTGTAGCCATGCTTTTACATCCCTCATGCATTTTTTACTGATGTTGTTACTTCACCCAAGCCATCCCTTCAGCTTGGTCTCATTGTTAGCCTTGCTATGCTAGTAATTGCTAACACACGTCGAGTGTGCACATCCACATTCATCAAATTGTTAGAAATCCAACAAATTCAGAATGAGGATTTATGCATCAACACTTTCCACTGTAGTCAATGAATCTCGTCAGTCAATAGTGAAAGACAACATTAAGAAACATATTTGAAAACAAATCACTTTTGAGATTAACAATTTTGCAAACTCAATCGAGGTGGTTCGCCGAAGTTTAGATAAAAGGTCTGCAAGGTATTGAAATAGAGCGAAGGCATTCTAAACCAAGTGTGTACATTAGAAGATTCTACTAAATGAATAAAAAGTGATGTTTTCGTGATATTTAGCGACTTTTCCGTTGTAAGTGTGATCTTGGCAGTTTAAGAATGTTTATCGGTTATATGGAAACAGAGCAAAAATTGATAGTTCTAACAGCAAAAAATAACCGTTCTAAGAGATAAAAATCTTTTATTTGCGCGCCTGCCGGAGGTGCATTAGTCTCTATATGAGGACGCAAATTTTATCTATCAAAATCGAATTAGGTGTCATATCTCACTACACCGCACGGCATGCTTATGGTAGATTGTTTTTATAGGTCGAAAACATCAACCCTTTGATACGATATCTTTGAATTGCCATGAGTAAAAATTTTGAATGGGTGACTCCAGACTCAGATCTTCTGGAGCGAGAAAGTACAAAAGTTCAGCCGCCAAAGCTATACAACGTTGTACTCAATAATGATGACTATACACCTATGGATTTCGTCATAGAGGTGCTTGAGCGATTCTTTTCACATGATATTGATAAAGCAACGCAAATCATGCTCAAGATTCACTATGAAGGAAAGGCAATTTGTGGCACATACAGTGCAGAAATTGCCGAAACAAAAGTAGCGCAAGTGACGATGTACTCAAGGGAAAATGAGCATCCGCTACTATGTACTATGGAGCAAGCGTAATAAGAAGACTTGCTCGAGCAACCAAAGTTGTTCTTTCGGGAGGTACTTATGCTAAATAAAGAACTAGAGTCAAGCCTTAACGGTGCATTCGCTCGTGCACGTGACAAACGCCACGAGTTCATGACTGTCGAACACCTCCTACTTGCATTATTGGAGAATGATGCAGCTAAGGAAGCCCTTCTAGCCTGCAAAGCGGACCTTGATGCTTTGCGTAACGAACTCGATATTTTTATCGACCAAACAACGCCGCTCATCCCAGAAAGCGATGAGACGCGCGAAACCCAGCCGACATTGAGTTTCCAGCGTGTACTTCAACGCGCCGTCTTCCATGTTCAGTCGTCTGGTCGAAGCGAAGTGACCGGGGCAAACGTTCTTGTTGCTATTTTTAGTGAGCAAGAGTCTCACGCCGCTTATCTGCTGAAAAAGAATGATATCTCTCGTTTGGATATCGTTAACTTTATCTCTCATGGTATTACCAAAGCTTCTGGTTCAAGCGAAGACTCTTCTTCGTCCGATTCTTTTGGCTCGGAAGCGCCTGAAGAAACCAACCCAGAAGAACGTTTAGAAAGCTTTGCTACAAATCTAAACCAAGTTGCAAAAGCCGGTAATATCGACCCTCTTATTGGTCGTGATAAAGAGCTAGAGCGTACAATCCAAGTACTTTGTCGCCGCCGCAAAAATAACCCATTACTTGTGGGTGAAGCTGGCGTAGGTAAAACGGCGATTGCCGAAGGTCTCGCTTGGAGAATCGTTGAGGGGCAGGTTCCTGAAGTGATTCAAAACAGTGTGATTTACTCACTGGACATTGGTTCTTTACTCGCTGGTACTAAATACCGTGGTGATTTCGAGAAGCGCTTTAAGTCTGTGTTAAAGCAGCTAGAGAAAGAAGAAGACGCGATCCTGTTTATCGATGAAATTCATACCATCATCGGTGCGGGTGCCGCTTCTGGTGGTCAAGTCGATGCCGCTAACCTGATCAAGCCTCTACTAAGTAGTGGTAAGTTGCGTTGTATCGGTTCAACGACGTACCAAGAGTACAGCAACATCTTTGAGAAAGAGCGTGCATTGTCCCGTCGTTTCCAAAAGATCGATGTGGTAGAGCCTTCTCTGGACGATACAACCAAAATCCTAATTGGTTTGAAACCTAAGTATGAAGCGCACCACGAAGTACGTTATACCAACAAAGCGCTGCGTGCAGCGGTAGAGCTGTCAGCGAAGTACATCAACGAGCGTCACTTGCCAGACAAAGCAATCGACGTTATTGATGAAGCAGGCGCCCGCAGTCGTCTAGCGCCAGCAAGCCGCCGTAAGAAGACCGTTGGTGTTGCAGACATCGAAGCGATGGTCGCTAAGATGGCACGTATTCCAGAGAAATCAGTATCATCTTCAGATAAAGACATTCTGAAGAATCTGGATGACAAGATGAAGATGCTTGTGTTCGGTCAAGATACGGCAATCGATGCACTGTCAGAAGCAATCAAGCTATCTCGTGCTGGTCTTGGTGTGGATAACAAACCTGTTGGCTCATTCCTGTTTGCAGGTCCAACAGGCGTTGGTAAAACAGAAGTTACCGTTCAGCTTTCTAAACTGCTAGGCATTGAGCTACTGCGCTTTGATATGTCTGAATATGGTGAGCGTCACTCGGTCAGTCGCTTGATTGGTGCGCCTCCTGGTTATGTTGGCTACGACCAAGGTGGTCTATTGACGGATGCGGTGATTAAACATCCTCATTCGGTCGTGCTGCTTGATGAGATTGAAAAAGCACACCCGGATATCTTTAATTTGCTACTGCAAGTGATGGATAACGGTACGCTAACGGACAACAACGGTCGCAAAGCGGACTTCCGCAACGTGATCCTTGTAATGACCACGAACGCAGGTGTAGCTGAAACTGAGAAGAAATCGATCGGTCTTATCCAACAAGACAACAGTCATGATGCGATGGCGGAAATCAAAAAGGTATTTACCCCTGAGTTCCGTAACCGTCTAGACAATATCATTTGGTTCAATAGCCTAGATGAAACGGTTATCCATCAAGTGGTTGATAAGTTCATCGTGGAGCTACAAGTGCAGCTGGACGCTCGTGGTGTGTCGATGGAAGTATCGCAAGATGCGCGTCATTGGTTGGCTCACAAAGGGTACGACAAAGCGATGGGAGCTCGCCCTATGGGACGTGTTATCCAAGAGCAGCTTAAGAAACCTTTGGCGAATGAACTTCTATTTGGATCACTGGTTGACGGTGGTACAGTGAAAGTTACGTTGGTGAAAGACGAGCTTAAGTTTGAGTACTTAAGTGAGAAAGAAGCTGCGCTTCACTAAGCTTAGGTCTTATTTTTTTTCTAAAAGCGTGCGCTTAGTCGTGCGCTTTTTTATGCCTGCTATATATTCTCAATTAACCTCAATGAGCTTTGTTCAGCGAGAATGACTTGATTTGAAGGCAGGCAACTATTTGAAACGCTGGCTATTTCGCTTCATTGTCTTCCTTGCTTACTTTCGGTAAACAGAGAATCAATGATAACGCTTTGAATCCTGTAACTTGAAGTCACTTGAGTATAGCTTGTAGCGTGAATTGAATTCCCAAAGCCAGACTGGTTTTTAAAGCAAATGACAAGCAATAAAAAACGGAGCTACGAGCTCCGTTTTTTATTGTATTCGAAAATCAGAGATTAACGAGCACGGAAGACGATGCGGCCTTTAGATAGGTCGTATGGAGTCATCTCTACAGTTACTTTATCACCAGTAAGGATACGGATGTAGTTCTTACGCATCTTGCCAGAGATATGTGCAGTCACAACGTGACCGTTTTCAAGTTCAACGCGGAACATAGTGTTTGGTAGAGTGTCAAGCACAGTGCCTTGCATCTCAATTACGTCTTCTTTAGCCATTTAATCCTCTTTAGAAATTAGGCGGTATTAGCGGGCTAATTTTGCCGCTAAACAGTAATTATGTAAAGTTGGGGCGTATTCTACCCTTGCCAACGCTGATTTACTAGCCTTTGGTGTCTCTGAAAGCGAGTTTTGTAGTTCATCGCCGGACATTCATCGATTTGATACCCTAGATACAGCCAATGTTTGTTGTGCTGTCGGCAGTATTCTAGCTGGAAAAGCACGCCTAAGGTCCCGAGAGACAAAGGATAATCTGGGTCAAAGAAGGTGTAAAACGCACTCGCACAATGCTCCATAATATCAGTGACAGCAACGGCTACTAGGCGCGCTTCGTCATCATAAACATGAAGAAAGCCAGTCGTTAACCATGTTGTTTGAGCAAATCGCGCGAACTCGTCTTCCCGAGGTGGATACATAGTACCATTTTGGTGCCGTTCGCAAATATAACGGCTGTAGAGTTCAAACCAATTTGAATCGAGCTCAGGTTTCATCTCCCAATGCAGTGCCTTTCCTTTGTTTAGCAAACGTTTCTGGCTTTTGGATGCTACGAAATCCGGTACTGCGATTCGGATTGGTTGACAAGCACTACAGTGCTGACAATGCGGCTTGTAAATGGTGTCTCCACTGCGGCGGAAACCATTAGCCATCAATACTTGATAGCTTTGCTCTGTATGCAAATCAGCATCAAGAGCTACTGCCACACGCTCTTCACGCTCAGGTAAATAGCTGCATGGATGGTTGTTGGTTAACCCAATACGAATATGTTGGAGATCTGTGCTCATGATACCGCGCCCTGCAAAATCTGTGGCTCAAACGTGCCCAAATCGGTTTTCTTATCTCTTAAAGATAGTAGTTTTTGTATGAAATCGTCGCGTTGGAGTTCAAATGCACCAAGCGATGCTAGGTGTGGGTTCATCACCTGACAATCAATCAATTGACCTTGATTTGACGCCAAGTGTTCGCACAGATACCACAATGCGATTTTTGAAGCATTGTCTTTGAGGCTAAACATCGACTCACCACAAAAAAGTCGACCGACGCTAATACCATATAGACCGCCAATTAATTGATCGTCGTGCCATACTTCTACTGAGTGACAATGACCACGCTTTGCAAGCTCGATATAAGAAGCTTGCATCTCGTCATTGAGCCAAGTCTCTTCCGCAGGGCGGGTGGAAGAGCAAAACTGAATGACACGTTCGGTTGCGTTGTTTAACGTTACTTTATACTGTTGTTTACGCTGAAACTTTTTCAAACTCTTGGAAGGCGTAAAGGTCAAAGGATCGAAAACAGCTCGTGGTGATGGACTCCACCAGAGAATTGGCTCTCCGGGACCATACCAAGGGAAAATGCCTTGTTGATAGCCACATAGGATGCGGTCGGGGTTAAGGTCGCCACCAAACGCCAATAAACCGTTTGGATCGCTCAGCGCATCATAGGGAGATGGAAAAGAGAGCGAATCATCAAGTTCAGTTAAATAGATAGCCATAAAGAGAAGTTTACCAACATCAGAGCCTATAGGAGCTTATTATGAGCAGAGAAAGACTTAATATAAAACGATGGGCATGGATCATACTGTTTTTGCCATTTTTCGCCAATGCAGCTTATGAAAGAAATGTAGCAAAACCAGTCAATCAAGTGGTGTATGGCAAAGTCGATTCTGTGCGATACATAACTCAACAAGAAGTAAAGCAATCACAAAGTAACGGTTGGGAAACGCTTCTTGGTGCCACAATTGGTGGTCTAGTTGGCAACCAATTTGGTGGTGGCACAGGTAGAGAAGTCGCAACTGCCGTGGGCGCACTCGCGGGGGCCGCAGTCGTTCGAAATCGAAATAACTACGAATACACGGTTGAGTATAAATTGGTTGAGCTGCTAATTAAGGTTGATGGCAACAAACTTATCAACGTCATTCAAGACGTTGATAATAGTATGCTGTTTAACCGTGGTGATGATGTACGCATTCTGTATTTTGATGATGGTGTCAGGGTTGATATTGCGTATTAGATATTTCTAAGTAACCTCGAGATGTTTGGGGTAGCGACAATGGCTTGGTTTGTTAGCGTGGTTAGGATTTGAAGGTTCAGTGGAGCCAAGCCAAAAGTTGGCAACCAATACACTGCGTTGTTTTCTTTGCTCTCGAGTCAATGACAACGGTCTGAACCATGCATCTTGAAGTCACTTGGGTATATGTTTGTACTGCAAAAACGAAGTTGACTAATTATTCAAAAATTAGCGTAGATTTGCTCTGGTTTTGTGGTGGCTTTTTCGTTAGTCTGAATTCACGAAGAATTGTTTAGCTCTCAAAAATTGTGAAGTGAGAGCACAAAGGATTAACAACTTTTAATGGAAAGCCTAACGTTACAACCTATCAATAAAATTCAAGGGGAAGTGAACCTTCCTGGATCAAAAAGCGTTTCCAATCGAGCTTTGCTTCTTGCCGCTCTAGCAAAAGGCACGACTCGGTTGACCAACCTTCTCGACAGCGATGATATTCGCCACATGTTGAACGCTCTGACTAAGCTTGGTGTTCAGTATCAGTTGTCTGAAGACAAGACAGAATGTGTTGTAGAGGGGCTTGGTCGTCCATTTTCTGTTTCTGAACCTGTTGAGCTATTTTTGGGTAACGCAGGTACAGCAATGCGCCCATTGGCAGCAGCCTTGTGCTTAGGTGAAGGTGAATACGTTCTTACTGGCGAACCTCGCATGAAAGAACGCCCAATTGGTCACCTAGTGACAGCCTTAAAAGCAGCAGGCGCTGACGTCGAATATCTAGAGAACGAAAACTACCCACCGCTGAAAATCACTGGTACTGGACTTAAGTCTGGCTCTGTATCGATTGATGGTTCAATCTCTAGCCAATTTCTGACAGCGTTTTTAATGTCAGCACCGCTGGCTGATGGTGAGATTCGCATCAATATTGACGGTGAGTTGGTTTCTAAACCATACATCGACATTACACTCCATATTATGAAGCAGTTTGGTGTCAACGTAATCAACAATGATTACCAAGAGTTTGTGATTCCAGCTGGTCAGCAATATATCGCTCCGGGTGATTTTTTGGTGGAAGGTGATGCTTCTTCTGCTTCTTACTTTTTGGCCGCAGCTGCCATCAAGGGTGGTGAAGTAAAAGTAACCGGTATTGGTAAGAACAGCATTCAGGGAGATATCCAATTCGCTGATGCACTTGAAAAAATGGGTGCAGAAATCGAATGGGGTGATGATTACGTCATTTCTCGTGTTGGTCAGTTAAAAGGCATCGATATGGATTATAACCATATCCCTGATGCAGCAATGACTATTGCAACGACAGCGCTTTTTGCTGAAGGTACAACCGCAATTCGCAATGTATACAACTGGCGCGTAAAGGAAACGGATCGCCTTTCAGCGATGGCGACTGAGCTTCGTAAAGTCGGTGCTGAGGTGGAAGAGGGTGAGGACTACATCATCGTGAAACCAGTCCCTAAGCTTACGCACGCAGCGATTGATACTTACGATGATCACCGCATGGCGATGTGTTTTTCATTAGTGGCACTGAGTGATACTCCAGTGACGATTAACGACCCTAAATGTACGTCAAAGACCTTCCCAGATTACTTCGATAAGTTAAAGGCACTAAGCTGCTAATTCGCCTTATTGAAAGTGAAAAGCCAGAGTAGAGACTCTGGCTTTTTTATTGGAATTTGAAGCGCTTACTTGTTCAATGTGAACTCTTTTGAAAGGTGGTGCGCTAGGTACTTAAACATATTGAAAACCGCAGTAGTGTTGGTTGTCGGCAGACCTTTTTCATCTAAGAAGTACTCACCTTTAAACACCAAAACACCGTCTTTTTCTTCTACACTTGTTGCGCGCATGCCTTCAATGTAGTCATCGTGCTCTTGGATGATTTGGTTCGCAATTAAAAGAAGGTCGAACTCTTCAATGTGTTTTCTATCAGACATACCATTCTCGTCATTCAATGAAACTTTAAGTGGGGGCAGTATACCCACAATTGTGAAGGGTTTGCATACTAAAAACAGTGATTGCGTGTTTTACGAACGTCACACGTTAATATAGAGGGAGTAGCGAAGCGATTCTCATCTGCAAATAGCCGATATTTCACTGGCATAACTTAAGCTTACGTTCTGATCGCGTAAGACAAATTATTTTGTGATGAGAGACAAAATTTATCGAATTCGACTAGCGAGAGGAAACTTTGCCTGCTTAGTATATGCCGCTCAAGACCTTTTGCAGTACCCTGCCTCGTCAAAGTACAAAGGCGATGAATTGTCAACCAATCGGATCTGAATTTCAAAAAAGCAGTTGATCTTCTTTTCATCTCGCACAATAGTAAAAAAAGAAGCAATGAAATAGAACATTATGCGGGTAGCTTCCTTTGGGCTAGTTACCCGCATTATTATGAAGGACGTTAGAGTCAGTTATGGGTAAATCGCTCGTTATAGTGGAGTCACCAGCCAAGGCTAAGACGATAAATAAATACCTTGGTAAAGACTTTATTGTTAAGTCTAGTGTTGGTCACGTGCGTGATCTGCCTACGGCCGGTCAAAGCACTGGTGAGAAAAAAGCCGCAGCCATTTCTACTAAAGGAATGAGCCCGGAAGAAAAAGCGCGTGTCAAAAAAGAAAAAGACCGTAAAGCTCTAATCAAAAAAATGGGGATTAACCCATATCATGACTGGGATGCGAATTACCAAATCCTTCCAGGCAAAGAAAAAGTCGTTAGCGAACTGCAAAAATTAGCCAAAGATGCTGATTACGTTTATCTCGCAACCGATTTAGACCGCGAGGGGGAAGCAATCGCATGGCACCTTCGTGAGATCATCGGTGGCGATGAAGAGCGATACAAACGCGTAGTGTTTAACGAGATCACGAAGAATGCAATCCAGCAAGCTTTCCAAACGCCTGGTGAGCTAAACATGGATGGTGTTAACGCACAACAAGCACGTCGATTCATGGACCGTGTAGTAGGTTTCATGGTTTCTCCATTGCTATGGAAGAAAGTGGCGCGTGGTCTGTCTGCTGGTCGTGTACAATCAGTAGCGGTTAAACTACTGGTTGAGCGTGAGCGTGAAATCAACGCTTTCATTCCAGAAGAATTCTGGGATATCAACGCAAATACGCACACAAAAGATAAGACGGCGTTCAAACTGCTTGTTGCGCAGAAAGATGGCGTTGCGTTTAAGCCAGTTAACGAGGCTGAAACCAAGGCGGCGATGTCGGTACTGGAAAACGCAAGCTACGAAGTATGTAAGCGTGAAGACCGCCCAACGAAAAGTAAGCCGTCTGCACCATACATTACGTCTACACTTCAGCAAGCAGCGAGTACTCGTTTAGGCTACGGCGTTAAGAAGACAATGATGCTGGCGCAGCGTCTATACGAAGCGGGTTACATCACCTATATGCGTACCGACTCAACCAACTTGAGCGCGGAAGCAGTAGATGCAGTTCGCGGTTTCATCGGTTCTGAGTTCGGTGACAAATACCTTCCAGCTAAACCGCTAACATACGGTAGCAAAGAAGGCGCACAAGAAGCGCACGAAGCAATTCGTCCTTCCGATGTTGCTGTGAAAGCTGAAGACCTACAAGGTGTTGATGCGGACGCACATAAGCTGTACGCGCTGATTTGGAATCAATTCGTTGCGTGTCAAATGACGCCTGCAGAATACGATTCAACCACCATCAGTGTGAAAGCGGCTGAGTACACGCTAAAAGCGAAAGGTCGTATTCTTAAGTTTGATGGTTGGACTCGCGTTCAACGCCCAATGGGTAAAAACGAAGATACGATTCTTCCTGCTGTTCAACTGGGCGATAAGCTGGATCTTGAATCACTAGATCCTAAACAGCACTTTACCAAGCCACCAGCACGTTTCACAGAAGCGGCGCTGGTAAAAGAACTTGAGAAGCGCGGCATTGGTCGTCCTTCTACATACGCTTCAATCATCTCTACGATCCAAGATCGCGGCTACGTAAAAGTAGAACAGCGTCGTTTCTACGCAGAGAAGATGGGCGAGATTGTTACTGACCGTCTGGATGACAGTTTCAACGATCTAATGAACTACGACTTCACTGCGCGTATGGAGCAGAAGCTTGACCAAATCGCTGAAGGCGATGTGATGTGGAAAGATGTTCTAGATAACTTCTTCACAGACTTCACTGGCGATCTAGAGAAAGCGGAGCAAGACGAGAACGAAGGCGGCATGAAGTTGAATCACATTGTGATGACAGATATCGAGTGTCCGACTTGTAGCCGTCCTATGGGTATTCGTACCGCGTCAACAGGCGTATTCCTAGGCTGTTCTGGTTACGCATTGCCACCTAAGGAGCGTTGCAAGACAACCATCAACTTGGGTGACGAAGACGGTATCATCAACGTTCTAGAAGAAGATGTGGAAACAGCAGCTCTGCGTGCTAAGAAGCGTTGTCCTATCTGTGAAACGGCGATGGACGCATACTTGATCGATGATAAACGCAAGATGCACGTTTGTGGTAACAACCCGAACTGTGAAGGCTACATCGTCGAGCATGGCGAATTCAAAGTGAAAGGCTATGATGGTCCAGTTGTTGAGTGTGACAAGTGTGGTTCTGACATGGTGCTTAAGAACGGTCGCTTCGGTAAATACATGGATTGTACAAGTGAAACGTGTAAGAACACTCGTAAGATCCTTAAGAACGGTGAAGTAGCACCGCCGAAAGAAGATCCAGTTCATTTCCCTGAACTTCCATGTGAAAACTCAGATGCGTACTTTGTTTTACGTGATGGTGCTTCTGGTCTGTTTATGGCTGCGAGTAACTTCCCTAAATCACGTGAGACTCGTGCACCATTAGTTTCTGAACTTGCTCGCTTCGAAGAACGTCTTCCTGAGAAGTTTAAGTATCTGACTACCGCGCCAACTGCGGACCCTGATGGTCGCCCTGCTGTTGTTCGCTTTAGCCGCAAGAGCAAAGAGAACTACGTGCGCACTGAAGACAATGGCAAACCAAGTGGTTGGACGGCATTGTTTATCGATGGTAAGTGGGAAATCACGGACAAGCGCAAAAAAGCGAAAGCATAATCCTAGAGATTGAATCGATAAGGCAGCTCATACGCTGCCTTATTTTTTACCTGCTATTTTATAATTCATTCATTTCACCAATCATTTTTCTTCCATTTTTCACCATTCTTGTTTTCATCCAACGGTCATAGTTTCATCGTATCCTGTCGCAAAACTGCACTTGTGTAGTTAATCGGTTTGTAAATTGTTTTCACAATGTAATCGTTTGCGTCCCATTGTGTGATCAAGATACCGTATTGAGTAAGCAACATCTGTACACTACACGGAATGGCATATTTTAAATTGTAATTTAGTTCCAGTTCGATAACTTATTAGACAGATAATGCAACTGTATGCTGTTATTTAGCGCCGAAAATAAAGAATAACTAAGGCGTGTGCGTACGAGGATGTGCAATAGCTTTTTCAGTTCGTATTGTGAGGGTTCATAGAAACTCATCAGTATGGACGTATTAACGTATTCGCTTGACTCCCCGAGTTCTGCTCATATCAAGCGAGTACCAGTTCCAAGCTATAACTATATGGAGAACAACGAATGGCTGGTGTTTTGGGAATGATTCTTGCTGGCGGTGAAGGCTCTCGCTTGAGACCTTTAACGGAATCCCGCAGTAAACCTTCGGTCCCTTTCGGCGGAAGTTACCGACTTATTGATTTCGCTCTGAATAACTTTGTGAATGCGGATTTAATGCGCATTTACGTCCTTACTCAATTCAAATCTCAATCTCTATTCCACCACTTGAAGAAAGGGTGGAACATCAATGGCATCACCGACCGCTTTATCGACCCAATTCCTGCGCAGATGCGTACAGGCAAGCGTTGGTATGAAGGAACGGCAGATGCTATCTACCAAAACCTGCGTTTTATGGAGTTGGCAGAACCTGATCAAGTATGTATCTTTGGTTCCGATCATATCTATAAAATGGACATTAAACAGATGTTGGCTTTCCACCAAGAGAAAGAGGCTTCGCTAACGGTTTCAGCGCTAAGAATGCCGCTATCTGAAGCGTCTCAATTTGGTGTTATCGAAGTAGACAACGAAGGTCGCATGATTGGCTTTGAAGAAAAGCCAGCTAATCCGAAATCTATCCCAGGTGATCCAGAGCACGCACTCGTGTCTATGGGTAACTATATCTTCGAAGCTCAGACACTGTTTGCCGAACTTATTGAAGATGCTGATAACGAAGCGTCAACGCACGACTTTGGCAAAGACATTATTCCTAAAATGTTCCCGCGTGGTGATGTGTTTGTTTATGACTTCAGTACCAACCGCATCACGGGTGAGAAAGAAGAAGTATATTGGCGCGATGTAGGTACGATTGATGCGTACTGGCAAGCTCATATGGATCTTCTTGAGAAAGACGCACCGTTCTCTCTATACAACCGCAAATGGCCACTTCATACTTATTACCCACCATTGCCACCAGCGACATTTACTGACTCTGTTAATGGTCGAGTTCAGATCATCGATAGCTTGGTATGTAACGGTAGCTACGTGCGTGGTTCACGTATTGAAAAATCAGTATTAGGTTTCCGTAGCAACATTGCTTCGGCGTGTGACATCAGCCAGTGTATTTTGCTCGGTGATGTGAAAGTCGGGGAAGGTTGTGTGCTTCGTCGCGTGATTGTAGATAAAGACGCAGATATTGCGCCGGGTACGCAAATTGGTGTAAATCTACAAGAAGATAAGAAACACTACCATGTGTCAGATGATGGCATCGTTGTAATTCCAAAAGGAGCACGTGTTGGCTACTAACAATTTGTCTGTTCTGTTTGTAGCGTCTGAAGTCGAAGGACTAATTAAAAGTGGTGGCTTGGCTGATGTAGCCAAGGCACTGCCGGAAGCCCTTCAAAATCTTCAGCAAGATGTACGAATTTCTATTCCAGCCTATACTGGCATTGAGCAACTATCGGAAGCGGAAGCGGAAACGGTTCTAGAAACAGAGTTAACGAGTTGGCCACATACGGCATACCGAGTGCTTAAGTTAACGCTTGGGGATAATCCAGTTTACTTAATTGATTGTCCGCCGTATTTCAATCGTCCTTCTATGTACGCCGAAAACAACCAAGCTTATACAGACAATGGTGAACGCTTTGCATTCTTTAGTGCAGCGTGTTTGGACATGTTACCTAAGCTTGGCTTCCAGCCGGACATTGTTCACGCTAATGACTGGCATACAGGATTAGTCCCATTCTTGCTCAAACATCGATACGGCAATGAAGCCTTCTTTGCAAACACTCGCAGCGTTATTTCAATTCACAACGCGGTGTTCAAAGGGGTATTTAGTTACGACGATGTTCAATGCCTTCCAGAGTTCCATAGTCGAAATGTGCCTGATGCTGCCGTCAGTGCCACTCACATCACCATGCTCAAAGCGGGGGTGATGAATGCAGACAAAATCAATGCAGTAAGCCCGACTTACGCAGAAGAGCTTAAGACTGAGCTAGGTAGTCATGGTATGGCGTGGGAGTTTCAACAACGCGCTGACGATTTAGTGGGTATTCTAAATGGTTGTGATTACAGTGCGTGGAATCCAGAAACGGACTCTAGTTTACCGTTGAACTACAAAGCGAACCGACAAAGCATGGTGCGGGGCAAAAACGCTTGTAAGAGAGCCCTACAAGAAAAGCTGGGTCTTGAAGTATCTGATTGCGCTATGTTTGGTATGGTTTGCCGTTTAACGCAACAAAAAGGCGTGCATTATTTGCTACCTGCATTGGCTGACTTCCTCAAACATGATGTTCAAGTTGTCGTCGTGGGGACTGGCGATCCTATCCTTGCTGCCCAACTGAGAGACGTCTCAGCACAGTTCGCTAATAAGTTGGTTTTTGTTGAAGCATACGATAATGAACTCGCACACCTTGTTGAGGCTGGCTCAGATTTCTTCCTGATGCCTTCAGAATTTGAACCTTGTGGTTTAAATCAGATCTACAGTATGGCTTATGGCACGTTGCCGATTGTTCGTGGTGTAGGCGGTTTGAAAGACAGTGTTAATGACTACGACGCAGATCTTGAAGAAGCCACAGGTTTTGTATTCTATGAGCCAACACCACAAGCGTTGTTATTGACGATGCTAAGGGCACTGTTGCTTTACGCACAGAGTCCGAACGAAGTAAGGCGTGTACAGCTTCATGCAATGCAGAAAGACTTTTGTTGGCGGAAAGCTGCGGAAGAATACTTGCAGTTGTATAGAGCCGCGTTAAATTGACGCAAAATCTTTAAAAAGTGTAACGAAAGGCACCGAATAGGGTGCCTTTATTATCTTACCCATAAGGAGTGTGGTAGCATTTATCCATTCCTGTTCACAAAGAATGTTTTTCATACTGATACATGACTCAGCCACTTTTATTCCATAAAACCTATATACACCCTACTAGCAAAGAGTGGGTCGTTTTTGTGCATGGCGCTGGTGGCAGTTCTTCGATATGGTTTAAGCAGATCAAAGCGTATAAGCAGCACTTTAACTTACTGCTGATCGACCTTCGAGGGCATGGAAAATCTAACCAACTGCTTAAAGAATTGATGACGAGTCGCTATACCTTTACGGCGGTGACTCAAGATATTCTAAAAGTTTTGGATCATCTTAAGATTCAGTCTGCGCACTTTGTCGGTATGTCTTTGGGTACTATTATTGTTCGTAATTTGGCTGAGTTAGCCTCTGAGCGAGTACGCTCTATGGTTCTTGGTGGCGCTGTTACGCGTTTAAATACTCGCTCACAAATCCTGGTGAAGTTAGGTAATCTAGGAAAGCACATTCTGCCTTATATGTGGCTGTACAAGTTGTTTGCCTACATTGTTATGCCGCAAAAAAACCAACGAGAATCACGTCACTTATTTATCCGCGAAGCAAAGAAATTGTGCCAGAAAGAATTCAAACGATGGTTCATCTTAGCCGCTGACGTTAATCCTCTGATGAAATACTTTAAAGATCGTGAACTGCCTATCCCAACATTGTATTTAATGGGTGATAGGGATTACATGTTCATCAAGCCAGTTAAAGAGATGGTTGCGGTACATAAGCAAAGTGTTCTACGCGAGATTCCAGACTGTGGTCATGTGTGCAATGTAGAACGACCTGATGACTTCAATCAACACTCTATCGAGTTCATTAAGCAGCAAAGCTTAGCCGCTTAAACTTAAAATGATTGAAAAGAATAGGGGAGCCATTAAGGCTCCCCTATTTGATATCCGCATTGCCAACAAGCGCCAAATTGACCTTCATTTTGCTCCGAACATTGTGGGCACTGCCAATCTTGGTAAATAAGTTCTGCTTGTTTTCGATAGTCTTCGACGATGGCTGATGCTTTCAACTGTTGCTCCGGATGTAAAAGCCAAACATACGGGTCAGTATCATCGCTAAAAGGCAGCTCTCCCTTCAATCCGAACATGCCTTCACCTCGCACTTCGCAGGCTATTTGCTCGGTTTTAAGAAGCTCACAAACGATATGAGCTTCAGCCGGATTTTTAGCGATGTATATTTTCATTAAGCGTTTCCATTCTGTACTTGTGCAGGGCGAACCTTATTCATAACCCATTTAGCGATAATAGGGAACAAACCAAGTAGAGCAAACGATGCTAATACGGTTGGTGACACAATTCCAGAAAGACTATCAATGGTTGCTAGCTGTGTACCTGCATTCAGATAAACCGCAGTGCCAGGCAACATACCAATTTGGCTTGTTAAGTAGAATCGAGCAATAGTCATTGGTGTCAGGCCCATTAACAAGTTGATTAGGAAAAATGGAAAAACAGGGATTAAGCGTAGCGAAAATAGGTAAAATGCGCCGTCTTTTTCTACACCCTGGTTGATCGCACCTAGCTTGTTTCCAAACTTACTCTGTACCCATTCCCTCAATAGGTAGCGGCTGCTTAAAAAGGCGATCGTTGCACCGATTGTGCTGGCAAAAGAAACCAGCAGCAAACTTGTCCAGAAACCAAATAGCGCCGCACCAAGCAAAGTCACCACTGCTGCACCTGGAATCGAAAACGCAGTGATGGCAATGTAAGCAAAGAAATAAGTGGCAGCAGCGAATACGAAGTTTTCGCTAATAAAAGTGTTCAACGCTTCTTGTTGCGCCTTCGCGTTTTCTAGTGTTAGGTATTGACCAAAATTCACGCCTAAAAAGATAATCGTCGCGAGTAGGATCAGTCCTAAAATCAGTTTCTTATTCATATCAATAGCTCCGTTTGGCTTCTTAGATAATAAGACAGAATGGGGCAATAAAAAATTTCAAAAAAAAACCGCAGTTTGAAAACTGCGGTTTTTACTCAATGTCATGCTGATATAAATGCTTTAGGAAAGAGCACTCATCAATTCTTCTCGACGAGACTGAGGTACGACACTCCAATGTGTGCCTTTGATTGCACCTTCTAACGCCCAGAGCAGTTCAAGGCTTACCGTAGAGGCATGCGTATCTTGGATTGCTTTGTATGCGTTTAGCGCGCCTTCTGCTTCAAGTTGCTCTACAGAGTCAATGCCCGCTTTCTTGAGCATACGCTCAGTTGCTAGACGCAGGTTAGGTAGATCTTTCAATCGATTAGGCTTGGTGCTTGCTTGTTGTTTTTTCTCTTGCTTAGCAGTCTCGAGGGATTGCTTGGCAACTTCAATCAAGCGGTCGGTTGTGTCCCAAAGATCATCAGAAATTGCATAGTATTTCGTAACGACTGGGAAACCACGTTTCTTGTAGACGTACGGTTTTAGTCCTTGAGTCTCGAAGTCAGATGAAGTTTGTTGGTCAGCTCGAATATGAAGTTGATTGTTTACGACAAGCGCAAACATCGTTTCATCGGCGAAGAGCCCAAAACCACCAAACATTGAGCGCGACTTGATATTACCAAGTGCCTCAAACAGCTTCATTGAGTCTTTGAGTATCGGTTTATCCATGGTGTGTTATCTCGGTGTAATTAATATTACGCCACCAAAAATCAGGTCCGAGAGATTAGCAAATGCATGCAGACACAATGTCATTAAAGGGTAAACTCACTTAATGCATATTTGCCATCGGTAACCCCGCTACCTTCCATCTAATAAGATGGTTCAGGCCGGAGGCTTTGCGTCCCACCCTTTCGGATGGTTTGCCCTGTGCGTGACTCTTTGAGGATACTTCGTATATTGAATTAACATCACGTTTCAAACTTTGAAGTGTGATCTTGGTTCAGTTAATAGTGGTAATTTGGTGTGTAAAGTTTCATATGCTGGAATGTATAATTGTAATACAAAAGGTCTATCAAGGATATGTGCTACCTTGAGTTAAAACAGCAACTTATCTTCGTTCTTTAAATTATTTTTCTGATGAAATGTCCAAAAAAAGTTATTTTTAGGCAATAAAAAAGCGCTCCTAGGAGCGCTTTATAAAATCAAGCGAGAGATCAGTTCAATTTCTTAACTGTATTACGCACAACGATCTCTGGTTGCATTTCGAAAACACGCTTCTCATGCTCTTTATCTTTGATGCGCTCAAGTAGGATCTCAAATGCATTTTTACCCACACGACGTTTTGGTTGGTGAATCGTCGTTAGCGGTGGAGAGAAGTACTCAGCAAGTTCGATATTGTCGTAACCGATAACAGAAATATCGTCTGGTACTTTGATACCGTTTTGTTGTAGGCGGCTCATCAAGCCAAGAGCCATAGTGTCATTGAAACAGAAAACAGCGGTTGGACGTTTGTCCATAGCACTGATGTTATCTGCAGCTAAGACAGCCGTGTCACACTCAAAGTTGCCTTCAAGAATCCAGTCTTCGTTAACGGCTAGGTTTGCTTCAGCCATGGCACGGCGGTAACCCGCAATACGTTCTTGGCAAGCTGCTTTTTCGAAGTGACCGCTCAGACAAGCAATATCAGTATGACCATTGTCGATCAGGTATTTTGTTGCGATGTAACCGCCTTCTTCTGAATTATCGATGATCTTGTCTGCTTGTGAGCTTTCAGGACCCCAATCCATGACAACTTTAGGAATGTCTGAATGACGGTCAAGCATCTCTTTTAGCTCTTCCGTAAGGTCAGAACACATTACTAGAATGCCATCTACACGTTTCTCAGCTAGCATGCGGATGTAGTCACGTTGCTTCTCGTAAATACCGCCCGTGTTACATAGGATCAGAGTGTATCCTTGACGGTAACAGTAGCTCTCAACGCCGTCGATTACTTCAGAGAAGAATAGGTTGGTAGATTGAGTAACTAACATACCGATGGTACGAGTTGAGTTGCATTTTAAACTGCGCGCAACGGCACTTGGTGCGTAATTAAGTTCATCCACCGCTTTCATTACTTTTTCTTGAGTTGCTTCAGCAACAAAGCGAGTTTTATTAATTACGTGCGAAACCGTAGTGGTAGAAACGCCGGCTAAGCGAGCAACGTCTTTAATAGTGGCCATAAATGATGTCCTGTATCGAGCTACTGTAAATACCGTAGTGAAGACAACCATACGCTTAGGGTCTTGCGCAAACCGAGCAACTGCGAATAGGGGCATTGCTGAGATATTTGGCAGCGGTTGTTCCGAAATCGGTATAAAAAGGTTTGTAGCAACATTTATCGCTGAGTCTCATATTCCTTTCTTATATAAGTGAGGAATTGGTCAGCAATCCTGTTAAGAAAACACAAAAACCGCTTTATTTCAGCGGTTTACATATAAATCATATTTAATCGTTTGCGCTCACATTTTAGACTGATGCGAGCAAGCTGGCAATATTCTAGGCAGTTGTTTTGTGCCCCTGAGGTCACATTTTAACGGCTAAATTGATTGTATTTCTCTGTGCCAGATTAAAAACAAACGAATAAAATAGGGAGTCTGAATGACAGACTCCCCAAAATAGGTGGCAATTATTCACCAAGAAGGTAGGTGCTGTCCAGTTTACAAAATGCAATTAATAGTTGCGTAACGCTAATGTAGAAGCCAAATTCGTCGAATTGCTTACATTTAGCAGCAAACTGTGGCAGCCAAGTCATAAGGTGTTGCTGGATGAACTCGTTCTGTTTTCCGAACGCTTCTTCCATATGTTTATCTTGCTCTAGTTCGTTCGAGCGGATAATCATGTTGCCTAGAAAATCTAGCTCGACCGCTAAATGGTCCGCTGGTTCTTTCAGATTTTCGTCCACTTGCACGCCAAAGTCTGCCATCAGTTTTTCCATCTCTTCTGCTGGCTTATCATTTAATAAACCAGATTCGCCGATGTACATTGAAGCATAAGGTAGTGCGCCGTGTTTTTCTGTTTTTAGAAAGAGTTCACAGAAGTCCGCTGCTAATTCTAACTGAGCGTCTTCACGGTCTTGTAAACGGTTGAGTGCATCAACAAGGGTATCAACAGCTGGTTTTAGTGATTCGTTTTCACCAAGACCCGCTAAAAAGCTTCGAATTTCAACACTGTGGTAGGTTTCTAGTTCTTTCTCTGTCAGTTCTTTTGCGAACAGGCTAGAAAACCACCAATAGATTTCTGCGCGTTTCTCGTTAAAAGCTTTCACTTCTTGCATTTTTTTGCTCCTGAATGGTTATCCCTTAAGTGTAAACAATTAAGATGAATAGCAGTAACTATAATTGTTATGCATTATTGGAAAATATGCGTATTTGTGAATGGCTGTAAATAAGCTTGCTTTGAATCAATAAAATCGCAAAATCTTGCTTTTTAATGTATCTATGACTAGAAATGTTACTAGTTATGAATAGAATACGTCTTGGAAAATAAAAAAGACAGAAAGTGGTGTAAATGAGCTATCACGTATTAGTCGTAGAAGATGATGTTGTAACTCGCAGTAAGCTCGCGGGCTATTTCCAAAATGAAGGTTACAAAGTCAGTGAAGCAGAAAGCGGCGCAGAGATGCGCGAAGTGCTTCAAGGCGGTGATGTTGACCTAATCATGCTGGATATTAACCTGCCTGGCGAAGATGGTCTTATGCTTACGCGTGAATTACGCAGCCAATCAGATATCGGCATCATATTAGTGACAGGACGCACGGATAGCATTGACAAAATCGTTGGTCTAGAAATGGGCGCAGACGATTATGTGACAAAGCCTTTTGAACTAAGGGAATTATTGGTTCGCGTGAAGAACTTGCTATGGCGCATCTCTGCGGCACGCAGCGGTTCTCAAAAAGCAGCGAACGACACTAATGAAGAACACATTGTACGCTTCGGTGAGTGGACGTTTGATATTCAGCGTCGAGCTCTAAGCCGTAATGGTGAGCCAGTGAAACTAACCAAAGCTGAATATGAGTTATTGGTTGCACTGTCCTCGTACCCAAATCAGGTACTAAGCCGCGAGCGTATTTTGAATATGATCAGCCACCGAGTGGATGCGCCAAATGATCGTACGATTGACGTACTGATTCGCCGCATGCGCGCTAAGATGGAGTTTGATCCTAAGAACCCACAAATCTTTGTGACGGTTCATGGTGAAGGCTACATGTTTGCTGGTGATTAAATCATACCTAAAGAAAAAGGAGAGCATTGGCTCTCCTTTTTTGTTTCCGCAATTTGACCACTGAATCGTTTTTAAGTGTTTTATGGTTGTTCTACTTCAACCATTGGTGTTTGACCTACGTTATCACGCAACTTTTGCCACAACCCACCTAAATACTCATGCCAATACAACTCGGTTTGTTCTAAGTAACGAGCTTTCGGAGTGTACTTTTGCCATGGCTGTTCAATGTCATCAATTGCCATAAAGTTAGTTGGCGCAGGGATTGGCTTGATACCTGCAGCATTAAACTCGTACAAAGCACGCTTCATATGGCTTGCTGAGGTTACCAGCACAATGTCTTTTTGCTTCACAAAGGCAGCGGCTTGGCGGGCTTCTTCCCATGTGTCTTTAGCGTCTTCGAGAAGGATGATGTCGGACTTTGCGACACCAAGAGAAAGTGCCACGTTAGCCATCATGCGCGCATGACTGATTTCAGATCCACCTGCGTAACCGGACAAAATTAACTTAGCGCCAGGGTACATACGTAAAATACGGATGCCCTCGGTAAGGCGCATTAGCGCTGTACGGCTTAGTTGAGAAGTTGGTGGGATCTCATCATCGACGACATGACCATTACCAAGCACCATGACATAGTCAATGCTACCTGATACAGGTAAAAACGCTTTGTACTCGCGCTCAAGAGGCATCAGAAGCTTGGTTGAAACAGGTTGGAAGGCAACGAGGAAAATGCCGACAAAAGAGAATAGAACAACAAAGCAGCCAGTTTTACGTTTCGTGGTAAAACTAATGAGAGCAAGACCTAACAAGCCTATGATTAGCAATGCCGGAAGCGGCATTAACAAGGCTGACATTACTTTTTTCAGCTCAAACATACATAAATAGTCCGAAAAAACATCAATTGATAATAAAAATGAGGATAACCCTCTTTATTCCTGCTTTCCTTGTGACAGAATAGCGGCACAATCCGTTATGATAACTCAGCAGAAGTGACAGAAGACCGCAATTTCGACGATATCGCCCACAAATTTGCAAAAAATATTTACGGCTCCGATAAAGGGGAGATCCGACAAATCATTGTGTGGGAAGATTTTCTACAGATTCTAAGTGAATTAGACGCCGACCATCAAGCATTACAAGTCCTTGATGCTGGTGGTGGTTTAGCACAAATGTCGCAAAAGCTTGCTAAGCTCGGACATCATGTCGCTTTGTGTGATCTATCTTCGGAAATGCTGCAACTAGCAAAGCAGAATATTGAAAAAAACGGTTTGCTTGAGCAGTATCGCCTGATTCATTCGCCTGTCCAATCCATTGGTGAACACATGGAAGCGCAGGTGGATCTTGTCATGTTCCATGCCGTTATGGAGTGGTTGGTTGATCCGAAAACCGCACTTGAAACGCTTTTGGAGCAGGTCAAACCGGGGGGCATCGCTTCGGTTATGTTCTATAACCACCACGGCTTGGTCTATAAAAATGTGGTTTGTGGCAACATTCCTCATGTTTTAGACGGCATGCCTCACCGAAAAAGATTTAAACTACAGCCACAAAAAGGGCTAAAACCTGAAGAGGTTTATCAATGGATAGAAGATTCTGGTTTTAGTATTTGTGGTAAATCTGGTATTCGTTCATTCAGTGATTACATAGGTAATATGCAATACATGGGCGATTACGAGTTTGAAGATGTGTTGGCGCTAGAAAAACAACTTTGTCGACAAGAGCCATACCTCTCATTAGGCCGCTATATTCATGTGTGGGCTAAGAAGAACGATAAACAGGAATAACGATGAGTGAGATGACTCTCAATGCTGCAGAGCAACCAATCGATGAGTTGGTTGGCTGGGTAAAGCAGCACGATTTCTCGTTGAACCTGACCACTGAGCGACTGGCATTTTTGATTGCTATCGCTGTATTAAGTAATGAAAGGTTCGATGAAGAATTGGGTGAAGGTGAATTGCACGACGCATTTGCCATCGTCACTCGACTTTTTGATGAGACGGGAGAAGCTTCGGCTTTCCGTGCGAACAATGCCATTAACGAGATGGTTAAGCAGCGTCTTATGAGCCGTTTTGTCAGTGAGATTACTGACGGAGCGAGCATTTACCGCTTGTCGCCATTAGCGATAGGAATTACCGACTACTACGTGCGCCATCGTGAGTTCTCGAAACTGCGCCTTTCTATTCAGTTGTCTATGGTCGCTGATGAAATGGCGAAAGCGATTGAAGCGGCACAAAAAGGTGGCACTCCGGGCCACTGGAAGAAGAACGTGTACGGGATATTGAAATATTCTGTAGGCGAAATCTTCGATCAAATTGATCTCAACCAACGTGTGATGGATGAGCAGCAACAATCTGTGAAACAACAGATTGCTGACCTGCTTAACAAAGACTGGCGTGAAGCAATCAACAACTGTGAAGCGCTTCTGTCAGAAACATCAAGCACGTTGCGTGAACTTCAAGATACGCTGCAAGCTGCCAGTGATGAACTGCAAACCCAGATCCTAGACATTCAAGAGATTGTCTATGGTGACCCTGAGCTTGAGTTTATCGAGGAAGCCTTGTTTGGTCTTCAGATGAAACTGGACCGAATCACAAGCTGGGGCCAGCAAGCGATCGACCTTTGGATTGGCTACGACCGACACGTGCACAAGTTCATCCGTACTGCTATTGATATGGATAAGAACCGTGCTTTTAGCTCGCGTCTACGCCAGTCCGTTAAAGACTACTTTGATTTGCCTTGGTATCTGACTTATGCAGATGCGGAAAGGCTTTCTGACCTTCGTGATGAAGCCCTAGTACTGCGTGATGACGAGGTAACAGGTCAAGTTCCGATGGAAGTGGAATACGAAGAGTTTCAACAAGTCAATGATGAGTTGGCGGAGCGAATTGGTGACATGCTGAAAGCGCATAAAGACCAAGGCGCGCCTATTGACTTGAGCGTGGTACTGCGAGATTACCTTGCACAGCACCCTCATACTCATCACTTTGATTTAGCTCGCATTGTCGTTGATCAGGCGGTACGTCTGGGTTATTCAGAATCCGACTACCAAGCTGTTCAGCCAGACTGGAAAGCAATCAACGAATTTGGGGCAAAGGTACAAGCGAATGTCATCGACCGATACTAATGAATACATGTCAGAGAATCTGGCAAAAGCAATTTCTAACCCTCTGTTCCCAGCGCTAGACAGCATGCTTCGAGCAGGGCGTCATGTTTCAAGTGAAGATCTGGACAACCACGCGTTGTTGTCGGATTTCGAACTTGAGCTTTCTTCTTTCTACCAGCGCTACAACACTGAATTGGTTAAAGCGCCAGAAGGTTTCTTCTACCTCCGTCCACGTTCAACGTCTTTGATTGGTCGTAGTGTCCTTTCTGAGCTGGACATGCTGGTGGGTAAGGTACTGTGTTTCCTTTACCTAAGCCCAGAACGTCTTGCGCACGAAGGCATCTTCACTAACCAAGAATTGTACGACGAGCTACTTGCTCTGGCTGATGAAAACAAGCTGATGAAGCTAGTGACGAACCGTGCGACTGGTTCTGATCTTGATAAAGAAAAGCTGTTTGAAAAAGTACGTACATCACTCCGTCGCCTGCGTCGCCTAGGCATGATCATCAACATCGGTGAAACCGGTAAATTCAGCATCAGTGAAGCAGTATTCCGCTTTGGTGCCGATGTACGAATTGGTGATGATATGCGTGAAGCGCAGCTACGTCTGATCCGTGATGGTGAAGCGGTAGTGCACACCAAAGAGCCAAGCCAAGGCAGCCTATTGTCTGAAGAAGATCAAGGCGACCAAGCCCAAGAAGAAACAACAGAAGAGGGTGAAGCATGAGCATGATTGAACGCGGTAAATACCAATCGCTGACCATGGTCAACTGGAACGGCTTCTTTGCCCGTACGTTTGACATCGATGGTCTGGTCACCACGCTATCAGGTGGTAACGGTGCAGGTAAATCAACCACAATGGCGGCGTTCATCACCGCCTTGATTCCTGACCAAACGCTACTGCACTTCCGTAACACCACAGAAGCAGGCAGCAGCCAATCGTCTCGCGACAAAGGTCTGTACGGTAAGTTACAGCCGGGCGCATGTTATGCGGCGCTAGATGTGGTGAACTCACGTAACCAACGCCTATTGTTTGCAGTAAAACTGCAGCAAGTAGCGGGTCGTGATAAGAAAGTAGACATCAAACCGTTTGTTATCCAAGGTCTTCCAAGCCATGTGAAACCAACGGATATCTTGGTTGAAAGCGTATCTGCGACTCAAGCTCGTGTACGTCAAATCAATGAAGTAAAAGAATCGATCGCAGAATTTGAAGGCGTTCAATTTAAAGCCTTCTCTTCTATCGTGGATTACCACTCGCAGATGTTCGAATTCGGTGTGATTCCGAAGAAACTGCGTAACTCTGGTGACCGTTCTAAATTCTACCGCCTGATCGAAGCATCGCTTTACGGTGGTATCTCAAGTGCAATCACGCGCTCGCTTCGTGACTACCTTCTGCCACAAAACGGCGGCGTGAAGAAAGCGTTCCAAGATATGGAATCAGCACTGCGTGAAAACCGCATGACGCTAGAAGCGATCAAAACCACGCAAGCAGACCGTGACTTATTCAAACACTTGATCACAGAGTCGACTAACTACGTGGCGGCGGACTACATGCGTCACGCGAACGATCGTCGTAACAAGTTGGATAAAACGCTGTCATTACGTTCAGAGCTGTTCGGTTCTCGTGAAACTCTCGTTGAGCAAAACAACCTGCTTAACCGTGTTCAAGAAGAGCTAGAACTGCTGATCGAGTCGGAATCTGCGCTAGAGCAAGATTACCAAGCGGCTTCTGACCACTTGCAACTGGTGCAAAACGCATTACGCCAGCAAGAGAAGATCGAACGCTACCAAGAAGATCTTGAAGAGCTGAGTGAGCGTCTTGAAGAACAGATGATGGTAGTGGAAGAAGCGCAAGAACGCGTGATGATGGTGGAAGAGCAAGCGACCGTTGCGGAAGAAGAGGTGGATAGCCTTAAGACGCAGCTGGCTGACTACCAACAAGCACTCGACGTTCAACAAACTCGCGCCCTTCAATACCAACAAGCGGTTCAAGCGCTGGAAAAAGCGAAGCAACTACTTGGCGATGACAGCCTAACGGCAGAATCGGCACAAGCGCTTGTCTCTGAGCTTAAGAGCAAAGAATCAGAAAGCACCAACGCGTTGCTATCGGTTAAGCACAAACTGGACATGTCTTCTGCGGCAGCAGAGCAGTTCGAAACCGCGCTTAAACTGGTACAAAGCATCGTTGGTCAAGTTGAGCGTAAAGACGCGTCTGAACATGCGAAAACCGCAATTGCGAAAGCGCGTGAATCTCAGCAAGTCGCGCAAAACGAACAGCAATGGCGTGCACAGCACCGTGACCTTGAGCGTAGCCTTAACCAGCAACGTCAAGCGCGCGAGCTAGTCAACGAGTACCAAAAGCAATTCCATGTTGAACTGACTGACGAAATCACGTTTGAACAAGAGCGTGAACGTCATGCGATGCAAATCGACTCGCTAGAAATGACGCAAGAAGACGTGCGTGAACAACGCAGCGAACAGCGTCGTCTAGAGCAAGATGCAGCGGCGGAAATCAACAAGCTAGAAGCCATTGCTCCAACATGGATTGCGGCGAACGATGCGCTAGAAAAACTGCGTGAGCAAAGTGGCGCTGAGCTAGAAGATAGCCGGTCAGTCATGAGCCAAATGCAAGTGGTGCTTGAGCAAGAGAAGACTCTTTCTCTGGCGAAAGACAAACTGGCAGAGCGTCGCAGTCAGCTCGACTCTGAGATTGAGCGTCTTGCTTCACCTGGTGGTTCAAACGACCCTCGTCTGAAAGGTTTAGCAGATACTCTAGGCGGCGTATTGCTGTCAGAGATCTATGATGACATCACTATTGATGACGCGCCTTACTTCAGTGCGATGTACGGTCCGGCTCGTCACGCTATCGTTGTTTCTGACCTATCTGGTATCGAAGAGAAACTGGTAGAGCTAGACGACTGTCCAGAAGACTTGTACATCATTGAAGGTGACATCGATGCCTTTGATGACAGCTCATTCGACGCAGAAGAGTTAGAAGGCGCGGTTTGTGTTCGCATGAACGATCGCCAAATGCGTTACTCTCGCTTGCCTGAAATCCCACTGTTTGGTCGTGCAGCACGTGAGCAGCGTTTAGAGCTACTGCGTAACGAACGTGAAGAAGTGGTTGAGAAGCACGCGAAAGCGGCATTCGATTCGCAAAAAATGCAGCGTCTGTACCAAGCGTTCAACCAGTTTGTGGCAAGCCACATTCAAGTAGCATTCGAAGCTGACCCAGAGCAAGCATTGGCAACCATTCGCGACAAGCGTAACCAAATTGCGCGCGTACTGGCTGATCTGGATGCAAAAGAGCAGCAGCAACGTTCTCAACTGCAAACCAGCAAGCAAGCATTGTCTTCTTTAGACAAGCTAGCACCGAACATGGCGTTGATTGAAGATGAGTCGCTGCAAGCGCGCTTTGATGAGTTGGAAGGGAAAATCGCCCAGCTTTCAGAAGCAAAAGCTTTCCTAAATAACCACGCGAAAGCGGTGGCAGAACTGGAAAAAGTCGCAGTTGCCCTAGATGCTGACCCAGAGCAATTCGATGCGCTAGAAGCAGAATACAAAGCGGCAGACGAACAGCTACAAGATCTTAAGAAGCAAATCTTTGCGCTCTCGGATCTCGTTGAACGTCGCCACTACTTCGCTTATTCAGATTCAGTAGACCTACTGAACAAGAGCAGCGAACTGAGCGAACAGCTAAAAGCGAAATTGGTTCAAGCTGAACAAATGCGTACTCGCTCTCGTGAAGAGTTGAAACAATCGCAAGGTCAAATGAACCAATACAACCAAGTATTGGCTTCTCTGAAGAGTTCACACCAAGCGAAACTGGAAACGGTTCAAGAGTTCAAACAAGAACTTCAAGAGTTTGGCGTGAACGCTGACGAAGGTGCAGAAGAGCGTGCAATGCGTCGTCGTGACGAACTGCATGAGCGTCTACACACTTCTCGTAGCCGTAAGAGCGAATACGAGCGTACGATCACCTCTACTGAACTAGAGATGAAAGGCTTGGCGAAACGTCTGAAGAAAGTTCAGAAAGAATACGTTGAGCTGCGTACCTTCGTTGTTGCAGCGAAAGCTGGCTGGTGTTCGGTACTTCGTCTAGCGCGTGAGAACGATGTTGAGCGTCGTCTACACAAGCGTGAACTGGCTTACATGTCAGCGGATGAACTGCGTTCAATGTCGGATAAATCATTGGGTGCGCTGCGTCTAGCGGTTGCGAACAATGACGACCTGCGTGATGCGCTGCGTCTATCAGAAGACAATGCACGTCCAGAGCGTAAAGTTCTGTTTTACATCGCGGTTTACCAACATCTTCGTGAACGTATTCGTCAGGATATCATCCGTACTGATGATCCAGTCGAAGCGATCGAAGAGATGGAAGTAGAGCTGGCGCGTCTAACGGAAGAGCTAACGCAACGTGAAAACCGCCTAGCGATCAGCTCTGAGTCAGTAGCGAGCATCATCAAGAAGACGATTCAGCGTGAGCAAAACCGTATTCGTATGCTGAACCAAGGTTTGTCGAACATCTCGTTTGGCCAGGTGAAGGGTGTACGTCTAAACGTGAAGATCCGCGAAAGTCACGAAGTGCTACTGAACGGTCTAGCGACACAACAAGAGCAGCATAAAGATCTGTTTGAATCGACTCGCTTTACCTTCTCTGAAGCAATGGCGAAACTGTTCCAACGCGTGAACCCACACATCGATATGGGTCAACGTTCTCCTCAGGTTCTGGGTGAAGAGCTACTGGATTACCGTAACTACCTAGAGCTAAGTGTGGAAGTGAACCGTGGTTCTGACGGCTGGCTACAAGCTGAATCTGGCGCGCTATCTACGGGTGAGGCGATCGGTACTGGTCAGTCAATCCTACTGATGGTTGTTCAAAGCTGGGAAGAAGAATCACGCCGTTTGCGCAGTAAAGATATCGTGCCATGTCGTCTGTTGTTCCTTGATGAGGCAGCACGTCTGGATGCGAAATCTATCTCAACCCTGTTTGAACTGTGTGACCGTCTGGATATGCAACTTCTTATCGCGGCGCCAGAAAATATCAGCCCAGAGAAAGGTACGACCTACAAACTGGTGCGTAAGGTGTTTAAAGACCACGAGCATGTACACGTAGTTGGTCTGCGTGGTTTTGGTCAAAACGATAAACCTAAGACTGAAGCACAAGAGATGATTGAAGAGTTTGAGTCCTAAACTCCGAAGCTAAAAACGCCCGCAAGAAACGCGGGCGTTTTTGTATTTGTAAAACGAAATAAGCCGAGTCTGTAGGGCAACAGGCTCGGCTTTTTTGCAGGCGCTTAAATGTGAAAAGGTAAGTCCTATTCTTCTGAAAAGTCGTTTCCTTTTTCGATCATTTCAGCAAGCTCATCAAGTGCTTGGACAGAGATTTCCGACAAACGTTGTAGGTGTTGGTCAAAGTTCTCTTGTTCAACAAGCGGAGTATCATTGTTATTAGTTTCTTTTGTTAGCATCGCCCAACCTCTCGAGTTGAGTAAGGGGGAGAAAATATAAAATCAAAAATCGGCAGAAAAAAGAAACGATCGATGTGTATTTTGTTAGCTGGATCATCGATTGCAGTGATAAAAACGATGAATTACTTAGGAAGAGAGCGATAGTGCTCAAATATGAAAAGAAAGCTAGCAACCACGAGAATGGCTGCTAGCGATTAGATTAGAACTGAGATTTTACGCCAAATTGCTCTGCTGCGTACGCAACACGCTCTTTTGGTTTTGGATACTCAGCAGGAGTGCCAAGGTTCTCAATGTGTTTCAAGCGAGGTAGGAGACCTGCACCGTTTGCAATTTGGATTGCTAGACCAGGGCGAGCGTTTAGCTCCAGAACCATTGGACCTTCTTCTTTGTCCAATACCATGTCGGTGCCCATGTAACCTAGACCTGTCATTTCCCAAGCACTGGACGCAAGCTCTAACAAGCGCTCCCAATGAGGCACTTGCAGTGTCGACAGGTCTTTACCCGTATCTGGGTGATGAGTCACTGGTTGGTCAAATTGCACCGCGCGAATGGCTTTACCAGTAGCAATGTCGATACCGACACCTACCGCGCCTTGGTGAAGGTTAGCCTTACCATCCGATGCTGCTGTAGAGCAACGCATCATCGCCATAACAGGGTAGCCCTTAAATACGATAATACGTACGTCTGGCACACCTTCGTAACTGAAGCCGTCGAAGCAGTCATCAAACTTAATTAAGTTCTCAACCACAGCTACATCGTTCTTACCACCAAGGGAGAAAAGACCCGCGAGTGCGTTACTGATGTGACGCTCAACTTCTTCTTTATTGCAGGTAGCACCCGATGGCTTTGTATATACGCCATCTTTGTGCGAAGTGATAACCAAGATACCTTTACCACCACTGCCTTGAGCAGGCTTGATTACAAAACCGGGCCAGTTCTCAACCATCTTGTGAATCTTTTTCACTTCAGCTTGGCTGGCGATCACGCCAATAAGAGCAGGCACAGTCGCACCTGCTGCTTCAGCGATAATTTTGGTTTTGAGCTTGTCATCCACCAAAGGGTATTTAGAACGATCATTGTAACGACCAATGTAACTGTGGTTACGCTTGTTCATCCCCATAATGCCTTTATGGCGGAGTTTTGCTGGCGAAGTAAAACGTTCAAACATCGTTTAGTCCTCCGCTAGTGGTTTAAAGCGACGTAGCTCAGTTAGACGGTAACCCGTGTATGTACCTAGTAGTAGAATACCTGCCAGTACAATGAGCTGTAGGCCGATAAAGTTAAACGTTAGGTGCTGGATGTAGGTGTTGGTCATTGCCAAGTAAACCAGTACCGCTGTCAGTAGTGAGCCACCACCTTGAAGGGCAACTTCTTTCGCGCCTTCTTCTTCCCATAGAATCGACATACGCTCGATCGTCCATGACAAGATGATCATTGGGAAGAAGGTAATGGTTAGACCCTCAGTCAGACCAATCTTGAATGCCACAACGGTAAACACAGAGATGATCATGATTACTGTGATGATAACCGCGGATATCCTTGCGACCAGAAGTAAGTTTAGCCTCGATAAGTAACTTCGGATGATCAGACCCGTACCGACAATCAGTAGGAAGCCGACGATACCTGTTACAAGTTGCGTTTGTACAAAGGCAACCGCAATAAGAACTGGCATGAAGGTACCGGATGTCTTAAGACCGATGATAACGCGCAGGAATACAACAATAAGAGCACCAATTGGAATCAGCATGATGGTCTTAAACATCGCCTGCTCTTCAAGAGGTAGGCTGTGGATAGACAGGTTCAATAGACCGTCAGCTTCCACTTTGTTGTTGGTTGCTTCTTGCGGTGTAAGCTCCTGCTTGATCATAGAGAAGTGAACTTGGCTGTTTTTGCCGCCCACTAGGTCAAGTAGCGAAACATTCGATTCATCCCAAACAAGCAGGTTAGGCTGCGCTGCAGCTTGCTCAGAGTTTGGTGAGAAGAGTACCCACTTATCGCCAGACCAAACTTGAACCATAGGTTGAATCGTTTGACGGCGACGTCCATCTTCCAGCTCGATAACGCCAACGGTCTTACTCTGTACGCCAGCGGTAAGCAGAATTTTGTGCAGAGCATCGGTACGATCAAAGTCATTTAGAATCAGTGCTGCGTTTTGGCTATCTGGATCGTTCAGAGTTTTGATCAGCTCACGAGCGAATGTCTCATTGTCTGCTGAACGGCTCATTGCACGCTCAATCAACGCATTTGCTGCCGCTTGTTGAGGTGCTGAAAGGGTTGGTTTGGCAATTTCACCGGTTGGTGGCTGTTCATCCACTTTTGCTTGTGGATCAACCAAGAATTGGGCTTTGTAGTAAATGGTTTGTGCGCCAGTTGCTTGGCGGATAGACCATTCAGCACGACGACCTGAATCAGAGTTTACGTAAGAAACACCATAACCAGGAGATGACGCCGACTCACCGATTAAGGTGTAGCCTTTTTGTGTATGAGGAGCAGCGAGAGAAGCTTTAACTTCACCGCCATTTGCATTGAACTCAATGCGGGCTTCAACATCCCAAACTTGACGCGTTTCACCTGGAGTCCATGGAACGCCGTAATTCTGATGTCTGAAAACACTCAAAGCGATGCCCGCAACCACCAAAAGGATGATTGACAGGTAAAACGGTATTCTTGACGTCATAATCTACCTTATTATTTTTTATCTTCTTCCGTTTGAATATATTTACGACTCACATCGACGAGTGCGATGTCGCGCATAAATTCTCTTCCTAGTAACACAGGATGGTTCATTTGAGAGCGATCTGCCAACGTAAATTGCGCTTTTTCATGAATTTTTCCAACGCGCACCCAAAGTTCAACTACAGCACGACGCTCTAGTTCTTCATTGGTTGCTTGACGGATTTTCACGTAGCGAATAATTGGTGCTTCAATCCAAATATCTTTCTCTTCATCTGACTTGGTATTATCAGCTAGGTGGAAACGCACCCAGTTTTTGCCATTTCTTTCGAATTCTTCGATATCAACAGCGTTCAGTGAAGATGTTGCCGCGCCGGTATCTACGCGAGCGTCGAACGTTTGTTTGATTGAATCGATCGTCACTCGCTCAATTGAGCCAAGGACAATGTCATGGGTAGGAGTTGCTTGAACGGGAGCAGGAGCTTGAACAATGATAGGTTCTTTAGGCTTTCTCACTTCGTCCATTGCTTCTTTACGGAAGGTATTGAGTTCGCCATTTAACTTATCCACTTGGTCTTCCAAACTTTCGATGTAATCCGACTGGTTACTAAGTTGAAGCTCTAAGTTGGTAACGCGAGTATTGAAATTCGTTTCTGAAGCCTGAATAGCAGCTAACGTTTCTTGGTGGTACTGTTCGCCTTTGGTCAAAGTACATCCAGATAGTAAGGCGATGGCAACAACCGGAGTCAATCGTATAAACATTGAAAACCTTGGGATTGGAGTAAGTTGTTTGTTTTTTAAGAGTTTAGCGTTATCGCCAAAGGCTCACAAGCAAGAATCTGCTTCAGACTCTTACAGAATGAGGAATAGTGACGAAAAGCCAAAAAATTAAGGACGCAAGACGCATCCTTAATTAGATTTGAAGAGAGGTTAATGTCTTAATGGAGGGAGTGAGTTAAGACAATGTCAGAAATCTCAGTTAATTATGGCTTGGTTGCGACAAGCACCGCACGGCGAGGTGCAGGGTAGCCTTCAACGGTTTTGCTTGGGTCGTTTGGATCTAGGTAATCCGGCAGTGAATTGTGCGTCATCCAGTCGGTCGTACGCTGCTCATCTACAGACGTTACGTTCTCATCTACAATACGCACATCTTTAAAGCCAACCAGTTCTAGCCATACTTTCAGCGCTTTCGCTGACGGGAAGAAGTACACGTTACGCATTTGCGCGTAGCGAGACGTCGGAACCAATACCGCGTTCTCATCGCCTTCGATAACGAGTGTTTCCAGAACAAGCTCGCCACCTGATACTAACTGGTCTTTTAGCTGCACCAAGTGATCCAGTGGAGAGCGACGGTGGTAAAGCACGCCCATACTAAATACAGTGTCGAACGCTTCTAACTTTGGTAGTTGTTCAATACCTAATGGAAGAAGGTGAGCACGTTGGTCATCGCCCATTAACTTACGAATCGCTTCGAACTGAATTAGGAACAGATGAGAAGGGTCGATACCAACCGTTAGGCGTGCACCTTCACCCAGCATGCGCCACATATGGTAGCCGTTACCACAACCTACATCGAGCACGCTGCGGTTTTTTAGTGGCGAGATGTGCGGAAGAACGCGATCCCATTTCCAGTCACTGCGCCATTCAGTATCGATATGAATACCGTGCACTGTGTATGGACCTTTACGCCATGGGTGGAATGTACGCAGTAGGCTTTCTAGCTTTTTCAGCTCACCTTCATGGAAAGGCGTATCGTTGCTGATGGTTACTGAGTTTTTGATGTCCACTTGGTTTGGTGCACCTTGTGGAATCTTGTTCAGCGCTTTTAGCCAGCGACCAAAGTCACCGTGCTCAGCGTTTTGCCAATCTGTTAACTGTTGAGGTAATACGTTTAGCCACGGCTGAAGACGAGTGTCTTGAGCGATTAACTGATAAAAATTAGCAAAATTAAACATAGTTTTTCACTGAGTAATAAATTAAAAAATTGACACTAAATGCGAAACGTTAAGACTTTCTCGCTTCTCGCTTCTCGCTTCTCGCTTCTCGCTTCTCGCTTCTCGCTTCTCGCTTCTCGCTTCTCGCTTCTCGCTTCTCGCTTCTCGCTATTTAATCGCGAACATCGAACCGAAGTTAAAGCACTGGAACCAAACGTCGTAGCTTGAGAAACCAATTTCTGCGAAACGCTCTTTATGATCTTTCTTTGAATCAGGGCGCATCACGTTTTCAATTGCGCTACGCTTTTGGCTGATCTCAAGTTCGCTGTAGCCATTTGCACGTTTAAAGTCGTGGTGAAGGTCAATCAACAACTCGTTAGATACTTCATCTTCAAACACGAACTTTTCAGACAGAATCAAAATGCCGCCTGGGCGCAGACCCGCGTAGATTTTCTCTAGTAGAGCATAGCGGTCTTCTGGAGAAAGGAATTGCAGCGTGAAGTTCAATACCACCACAGACGCGTTTTCGATTTCGATATTACGAATGTCCGCTTCGACTACATCAACTGGCGTATCACTGCGGTACGCGTTGACGTGAAGCTTACAGCGTTCAACCATCGCAGGAGAGTTGTCCACTGCAATGATTTGGCAACCTTCTTGTTTGATATGACGACGCATAGACAGCGTAGCAGCACCCAAAGAACAACCTAGGTCGTAGATGTTTGAGTGAGGCTTAACAAAACGCTCTGCCAACATACCAATTGCAGAAATGATGTTGCTGTAACCCGGCACCGATCGCTGAATCATGTCAGGGAAAACTTCCGCCACGCGTTCATCGAACGTGAAATCCCCAATTTTATCGATTGGAGCCGAAAAAATAGTATCTGGATTGCTCTTAGGGTTCATAACCAAATCTCTGCATACAAGCCGCCTGAAATGTCAGGCATCAAAAAAGGCGCGTATTTTATGGGAAATTCGCGCCTCTGTCATTTGCTTAATTATAAGCTTGCCTAAAACATTTGTATTTGCGAGTTGCCATCGTTGGCAGGAAATACAGACAAATTTGGCAGTGAGAGCTTAAGTTGTAGCTGCTTATATAGCTTTTCAGCCAGTTCTGGTGCTAAGACGTTATCTGGTGTGTGAATCATCAAGTACGGTTGAATGCCTTGTTCAATCCACATCGGCAGCTTCTTTAACCAAGGTTCGAAAAAGCGCAGGTTGTCGTCCATGTCTGGATGACCGATAAAACGAATCATCGGGTGTTTGGCGGTTGCGATTGCATGAACCGGAACGCGAGGCTTTTTCTGGTGGGCATCGATTACCGCTTCAGTCGTCGGCTGCGCGGCGAATACAGGGCGGCTGTCCGTAATAATGCGGTCAATGCCGCTCTCTAACAGCCACTGATTCAACGCACGTTCTTCTTCACCTTTGGAGAAAAACGCCATATGACGAACTTCCACTCCAAGTGGGAAATTCGGCGGAAAGCTGGCACAGAACTTCTTTAATCTATCGAGGTGTTCTGGACCAAATGCAGCAGGGAGCTGAATCGTCCATTGCCCAACACGCTCATGAAGCGGTTCCATTACCTTCATAAAGTCACGTAACTGCTCGTCGCAACCTCTGAGCATCTGTTCGTGAGTAATGGCTTTTGGCAACTTAAAGGTGAATTTGAAATCGTCGTGAGTCGCGGCTTTCCAGTTTTGCACCGTGTTGAGCGTCGGTGTGGCGTAAAAGGTGGTGTTGCCTTCTACGGTGTGGAACACCTGCGCGTACTTTTCAAGTCGCTCTGCGGGTTTGGTGCCACTGCCATAAAAGCTTTGCTGCCACTGGTTGTGCGACCACATGGTCAATCCAAGTCGAAGGGGTAAATTATCCATATCTCTGCTTTACGTTTTTTCCTGAGCCCACTTTACGAGAGTTTTGCTGAAATAGGTAATTTCACGCTATAATCCCCACCAATTTTTTCGCTTTGGTGCGCTTTTGAACATTTGTTGTACTAAAAACCACCAATGAATGATAAAACACACTTAATTGTATGTTGAGTAGTCGATTTTCATAGGCTTTCAGCGTATAAATGGATCTTTACTCTGCTCGGCAATGAGGCTGACAGAGCGTAGTTAACAATATTTGAGAGATTGGGAATTTCATTATGCGTACCCATTACTGTGGTCACCTGAACAAGTCCCTTGCAGGACAAACTGTAGAACTTTGCGGCTGGGTTAACCGTCGTCGTGATTTAGGCGGTCTTATTTTTATCGATATGCGAGATCGCGAAGGTATCGTTCAGGTAGTTGTTGATCCAGATATGGCAGATGCGTATGAAGTGGCTAACACACTTCGTAATGAATTCTGTATCAAGCTAACTGGTGAAGTTCGCGTTCGTCCAGAAAGCCAAGTAAACAAAGACATGGCAACTGGTGAAGTTGAGATCCTTGCAAAAGGTCTTGAAATCATCAACCGTTCTGACGTTTTGCCTCTAGATTTCAACCAAAAGAACTCTGAAGAGCAACGTCTGAAGTACCGTTACCTAGATCTACGTCGTCCAGAAATGAGCGACCGCATCAAGCTACGTGCTAAAGCGTCTAGCTTTGTTCGTCGTTTCCTAGATGACAACGGCTTCCTAGACATCGAAACACCAGTACTAACAAAAGCGACACCAGAAGGCGCTCGTGACTACTTAGTACCTAGCCGTGTTCACAAAGGTAGCTTCTACGCGCTTCCTCAGTCTCCACAGCTATTCAAACAGCTTCTAATGATGTCTGGTTTTGACCGTTACTACCAAATCGTTAAGTGTTTCCGTGATGAAGACTTGCGTGCTGACCGTCAACCAGAATTCACTCAGATCGATATCGAAACGTCATTCATGACGGCTGACCAAGTTCGTGCAACGACTGAGAAAATGGTTCGTGAAATGTGGCAAGAGCTACTGAACGTTGACCTAGGTGAATTCCCAGTAATGCCGTTCAGCGAAGCGATTCGTCGTTTCGGTTCTGACAAGCCAGACCTACGTAACCCACTAGAACTAGTAGACGTTGCTGACCTAGTGAAAGACGTTGAGTTCAAAGTATTCTCTGGTCCAGCAAACGACGAGAAAGGTCGCGTTGCAGTTATCCGCGTACCAGGTGGTGCTGAGCTTACTCGTAAGCAAATCGACGGCTACGCAGAATTCGTAGGTATCTACGGTGCGAAAGGTCTAGCATGGATGAAGGTTAACGACCGTGCAGCAGGCATGGAAGGCATCCAATCTCCAGTAGCTAAATTCCTAAACGAAGACGTGATCAACGGCATCCTAGATCGCACTCAAGCGGAATCTGGCGACATCATCCTATTTGGCGCAGACAAAGCTAACATCGTTGCTGAAGCACTAGGCGCACTTCGTCTTAAACTTGGTAAAGACCTAGGTCTAACTAAAGAAGGCACATGGGCTCCACTTTGGGTTGTTGACTTCCCAATGTTCGAAGAAGACGACGAAGGCAACCTGCACGCTATGCACCACCCATTCACATCGCCTCTAGGTGTTACAGCGGAAGAGCTAAAAGCGAACCCAGCAGCGGCGAACTCAAACGCATACGACATGGTTCTAAACGGCTACGAAGTTGGCGGTGGTTCTGTACGTATTCACAACGCAGAAATGCAAGCAGCAGTATTCGATATCCTAGGTATTAATGCAGAAGAGCAACAACTGAAATTCGGCTTCCTACTGGACGCGCTAAAATTCGGTACGCCTCCACACGCTGGTCTTGCATTCGGTCTAGACCGTCTAGTGATGCTACTATGTGGTACAGAGAACATCCGTGATGTTATCGCGTTCCCTAAAACAACTGCGGCGGCGTGTCTACTAACAGACGCACCAAGCCTTGCAAACCCAGCGGCTCTAGAAGAGCTAGCGATTGCAGTAACAGTTGCGAAAGAAAAAGACGCAGAATAAGCGCACAACAATTAAAGAAAAAACTCCCGCATCTGCGGGAGTTTTTGTTTTAATGGCAACTATTCTCATACTTACAGTGAGTTATTGATTAGGACTCTTCATGTCAATTATTTTGGGCATTGACCCAGGCTCTCGTATTACCGGTTACGGCGTGATTCGCCAGCAAGGGCGTCATTTGCAATATCTAGGCAGCGGATGTATTCGCACTTCTGAAAAAGAGCTGCCAGGTCGTCTCAAGCAAATCTACGCAGGCGTGACGGAAATCATCACCCAGTTTCAACCAGATGTGTTTGCTATTGAGCAAGTGTTTATGGCGAAGAACGCTGATTCTGCACTAAAGCTCGGGCAGGCGCGTGGTAGTGCGATTGTGGCGGCAGTGAATGCGGATCTTCCGGTGCATGAGTACGCCGCTCGCCTCATTAAACAAGCGGTAACAGGTACAGGTGGCGCAGACAAAGTACAGGTTCAACATATGGTTCAACACATGCTTAAATTGCCAGCCAAGCCTCAAGCCGATGCTGCCGATGCGTTAGGTGTTGCCATTTGTCACGCTAACACGAATAAGACGCTGGTGGCGCTCGCAGGCAAAGCAACCAGTGCAAGAAAAGGTCGTTACCGTTAGGCGTGTTCTCGTATTAAAAATGAGACATCTCAGACAGATTTAAGGATTAAATTTGTTGAGAAAATGTTACAAAACTATAGTGATCAGAGGTCTAATAAGAAATCAATCAAGGAAGATTGAACATGAATCCAGCCACGCTGTGGCGCAGTGCATTTATGCCGCGCCAAACTCAATGGACAAGAACACAACAACGTCAAGCCGACATCCTCTCTCTATTTACCCTCATCGCTTTCCTCGTCGGGATCTACAGCCTGATCAAATGGTCCAAACATGGACATGAAAGCTTAATTTTTACCTCAATACTCTTAATCGCACTCGAACTGATATCCGCCTTAAGCCTGAAATGGTTCAAGCAACCAGCGTTGTCGCTAAATCTGGGGTTTGTGGGCATGTCGGTGCATGCGCTCAACATCATTTATCAAAGTGGTGGTGTGGTCGATTCTACCCAAACTTACTGGGTGCCTTTGTTAGTCGTCGCTTTCTTTTTATCTGGCACTCGTATCATGGCGATCTCTTGGAGCGCGTTAGTGATAGTGCTCTCTGCAGTAATGACGTATCAGCATATATCTGGTTTTGGTTTTCCCCAACTCGTGTTGTCTGAATCTGCGCAGCGTGTGGAGATATGGTCAGGCACTGTGTTACCGCTGGTGGTGATTTGTATTGCACAAGCTTTTACCGCTAAGCAGCGAGACATCGCGATTGCAAGTGCAGAGAAAGCCAAGGCAGAAAGTGAGTTGGTGGCGCAAAAGGCCACAGAAGGGGAGCTGCATTTGGCGGAGGTGCTTGAGCAAGCTAATCAAAATTCAAGTGAGTTGAAACAAGTCTCCCAAGTGTTGGATGAACAATCATCGCAATTGGATGCTCAAGTGAACGCCCTTAATGTAAACAGTGAATCCCAAGCCAGTGCAGCCGAGCAAATGAGTCAGCAAGTGCATCACATGGCGACTGGGATTGAAGAGTCCAGCAAGTTTGTCCAAGAGCTGCGCGAGAAGAGTGAGGGCGTTCATCAACAAGCTGAGAAAAGCTCGGAATTATTGGAGGACTCTACCCAAGCGATCAGCCAGATCATTACCAGCCATGAAGACATCATGAAAGTGGCGGACTTGATTACGTCGGTTGCGGAACAAACCAACTTGCTCGCTCTGAATGCCGCTATTGAAGCGGCGAGAGCGGGTGAGCAGGGCAGAGGTTTTGCGGTCGTTGCGGACCAAGTGCGAGAGCTTTCAGCTAAGAGCAGTCAGTCGGCGGTGGAAATTCGGAACTTGCTTGATCGCAGTGAGCAAGAAGTGAAGCATGGTCAAAGCGTTGTGACATCGAGTACAGAGCGAATGAACACCATTATTCAGCAAGTTACCACCATCTCTCACGATGTGCAGAGTCTGTCTGGCATCATGGCGACGCAAATGACGGCTTTAAAAGAGTTAGATGAAGCCAGCAGTGAAGTTGCTAACGGCGTAGTGAACACCAAAATCATTGCCGAAACTGTCGCGCAATACGGCAGCGAACTGAACGGGCAAGTGGTCGCGGTGCGCAATCTGACTCAACAGCTTGATCAAGTTGTCTCAAAAATCTAACCCCACCGCATAAAGGACTGGATGTCTATCCAGTTCTTTATTATCCTATCGCAAATTCATTTCCAAAGAGTATTTATAGTGATTGGACGTCTTCGCGGCACTCTGCTTGAAAAGCAACCACCTGAAGTTTTAATTGAAGTTAATGGCATTGGTTATGAAGTTCAGATGCCAATGAGCTGTTTCTACGAACTGCCAAATGTCGGCGAAGAAGCCATTATTTATACTCACTTTGTTGTGCGTGAAGACGCGCAATTACTTTACGGTTTCAACACAGTAAAAGAACGTGCGCTTTTCCGTGAAGTGATCAAAGCGAACGGTGTTGGTCCTAAGCTAGGTTTAGGTATTCTTTCTGGTATGACAGCGAGCCAATTCGTTTCTTGCGTTGAGCGTGAAGACATTTCAACGCTGGTGAAGCTACCAGGTGTTGGCAAGAAGACTGCTGAACGCCTCGTCGTAGAAATGAAAGACCGCCTGAAAGGGTGGGGTGCTGGCGATCTGTTTACGCCATTTACGGATGCAGCACCTGCGGACTCTGGCTCTGCGGGTTCTAATAACGCAGAAGAAGAGGCAATCAGTGCGCTTCTTGCTCTGGGCTACAAGCCAACTCAAGCGTCGAAAGTGGTTTCTCAGATCGCTAAACCGGATATGACCAGTGAGCAACTGATCCGTGAAGCACTAAAATCAATGGTGTAACGGAAAGCCCAAGGGAACAATATGATTGAAGCCGATCGTTTAATCGCTCCAGAAAATCCTTCGTTTCGTGATGAAGATGTTATCGACCGTGCGATTCGTCCTAAGAAACTGGCAGATTACCAAGGTCAGGATCACGTTCGTGATCAGATGGAGATTTTCATCAAAGCCGCTCAATTGCGAAATGAAGCGCTTGACCACCTTTTGATTTTTGGTCCTCCGGGCTTGGGTAAAACCACGCTTGCGAATATCGTCGCCAATGAGATGGAAGTGAACATTCGAACCACTTCTGGCCCAGTGCTTGAGAAAGCAGGAGACTTGGCGGCGCTGCTGACTAACTTAGAAGAAAACGATGTGCTGTTCATTGATGAGATTCACCGCTTAAGCCCGATGGTTGAAGAGGTGTTGTATCCAGCAATGGAGGATTATCAGTTGGACATCATGATTGGTGAAGGTCCTGCAGCACGCTCTATCAAAATTGATTTGCCACCTTTCACTTTGATCGGTGCAACGACGCGTGCAGGTTCTCTGACTTCGCCACTTCGTGACCGTTTCGGTATTACGCAGCGTCTTGAGTACTATAAAGTAAAAGACCTGCAAGATATCGTTCAGCGCAGTGCCGATTGCTTGGGCTTGTCGATGGAATCAGAAGGTGCATTGGAAGTTGCTCGCCGTGCTCGTGGTACACCACGTATTGCTAACCGACTATTGCGCCGTGTTCGTGACTATGCCGAAGTGAAAGGTAATGGTCATATATGTGCTGATACAGCAGACAAAGCGCTGAACATGCTTGATGTGGATGCTGAAGGCTTTGATTACATGGACCGTAAGCTGTTGCTTGCGATCATGGAGAAATTTGGTGGTGGACCTGTCGGTTTAGACAACATGGCAGCCGCGATTGGTGAAGAGAAAGACACCATTGAAGACGTTCTTGAGCCATATCTAATCCAACAAGGCTACTTGCAACGCACTCCTCGTGGTAGAATTGCCACAGATCGCGCTTATCTGCATTTCGGAATTGAAAAGTAAGATTCCATCGCTGGGCGCTTAGCGCTCAGCGTTTCACCAATGTTGACCAACCTCTCATTTATTAAATCTCTTCTAATACTAAATAGGTAATAGAAACTTATAGATTGTTAACTCTATGTTCTTGCCCAACTGATTATTTTCTCTCCTGATTACTCTCTATTAACATACTCATCGAATATCGATTGATCTGGATCAATGTGATGGATTTTTGTGCAAAATCAGCGCATAAAGATTGATGTATATCAAAGCGGTTTCTCGCCATAAACCTTTTGAAACAAACTGTTTTTACAAGTAATATTAGACCCAGCTATATTAGCTGATGCTTAACAATTAACTAACCAATGAAGCACATTTTTGCAACAAAGCGTTGTGATAATTCAACATTTTTCAAGTGTGAATAACACTTGTGTATGGATTGCAATATGTAGAGAGTGTCATTCAGCCGACACATAGGAGTTACCATGATTGACGTAGTTGATCTGTCGCGGTTGCAGTTTGCACTGACAGCGATGTATCACTTCCTATTCGTACCATTGACTCTTGGTATGGCCTTCCTTTTGGCCATTATGGAATCGATGTACGTAATGACGAACAAGCAAATCTACAAGGACATGACCAAGTTCTGGGGTAAGCTGTTCGGTATTAACTTTGCACTTGGTGTGGCTACCGGCCTTACCATGGAGTTCCAGTTTGGTACGAACTGGTCTTACTACTCCCACTATGTAGGTGACATCTTCGGTGCACCACTGGCGATCGAAGCACTGGTTGCTTTCTTCCTGGAGTCAACTTTTGTTGGTCTATTCTTCTTCGGGTGGGATCGTCTATCTAAACGTCAACACTTAGCGGTAACCTGGTTGGTTGCTCTGGGTTCTAACTTCTCTGCACTTTGGATTCTTATTGCGAACGGCTGGATGCAAAACCCAGTTGGCGCTGAGTTCAACTTTGAAACCATGCGTATGGAAATGGTGAGCTTCGCAGACGTTGTTCTAAACCCTGTAGCGCAAGTTAAATTTGTACACACAGTAGCGTCTGGTTACACATGTGGTGCAATGTTTGTTCTAGGCATCAGTTCTTACTACTTATTGAAAGGTCGTGATGTGGCGTTCGCTCGTCGTTCGTTTGCTATCGCAGCTTCTTTCGGTATGGCAGCAATCCTGTCTACTATCGTGCTAGGTGATGAATCTGGTTACGAGCTTGGTGAAGTTCAAAAAGTGAAGCTTGCAGCAGTCGAAGCTGAGTGGCACACAGAACCAGCACCAGCGGCGTTCACACTGTTCGGTTTACCAAACCAAGAAACAATGAACACCGATTACGCAATTAAGATCCCTTACGTTATGGGTATCATCGCGACACGTTCATTTGACGAGCAAGTAACCGGTCTGCACGACTTACGTGAAGAGCACGTTGACCGTATCCGTACTGGTATGTACGCATATGAATTGCTTGAAAAACTGCGTGCAGGCGACAAGTCTGAAGCAAACATGACTGCGTTTGACGAAGTGAAGGGTGACCTAGGTTATGGTCTACTTCTAAAACGTTACACAGAAAACGTTGTTGACGCGACAGAAGACCAAATCCAAGCTGCTGCAGATGATTCAATCCCAACAGTATGGCCGCTATTCTGGTCATTCCGTATCATGGTTGCGTGTGGCTTCATCATGCTATTCGTATTTGGTGCATCATTTATCCAAACATGTCGTCAGAAGATCGAACAGAAACCATGGATTCTTAAAGCTGCATTGTTCAGCATTCCACTTCCATGGATTGCGATCGAAGCAGGTTGGTTTGTTGCTGAGTACGGCCGTCAACCGTGGGCAGTAGGTGAAATCCTACCGGTACACGTTGCGGCTTCAGCACTAACAGCAGGTGAAATCTGGACTTCACTATTTGCAATCCTAGCGCTGTACACTGCATTCCTAATTGCAGAAGTATACCTAATGGTGAAATTCGCTCGTAAAGGTCCAAGCAGCCTGAAAACTGGTCGCTACCACTTCGAGCAAAACGCTGACTCTGTTGAAGACAAAGTTAGCCGCCAAGTAGAAGCGTAAGGTAAGGAGACAACAAGATGTTTGATTACGAAATCTTGCGATTCATCTGGTGGGTACTGATCGGTGTTCTACTAGTTGGTTTCGCTATTACTGACGGTTTCGATATGGGTGTAGGCGCGCTTGTACCTGTTATCGGTAAAAACGACACACAACGTCGTGTAATGATTAACTCAATCGCTCCGCACTGGGATGGTAACCAAGTTTGGCTTATCACTGCTGGTGGTGCATTGTTCGCAGCATGGCCTTTGGTTTACGCGACATCGTTTTCTGGTTTCTACCTAGCGATGATCCTAACTCTAGCGGCACTTTGGCTACGTCCGATTGGTCTTGATTACCGCTCAAAAATCGAAGATCCAAAATGGCGTAACACTTGGGATATCTGTATTTCAATCAGTGGCTTCGTTCCACCAATCATCTTTGGTGTAGCGTTTGGTAACCTTCTACAAGGTGTTCCATTCCAGTTGAATGAATTCCTAATGCCAACGTACCACGGTTCATTCTTTGGTCTACTAAACCCATTTGCTCTGTTATGTGGTCTAGTAAGTTTGTTCATGATCCTGATGCAAGGTGCAACTTGGCTTCAAATGAAGACAACTGGCGAAGTACATACTCGTGCTCGTAATGTGGCTCAGCTAACAGGTCTACTAACTGTTATTGCATTTGTGGTTGCAGGTTTCTGGATCCAAAGCATCGAAGGCTACGTTATCGTAGGTGGTATCGACACAGCAGCAGCTTCTAACCCTCTAAACAAAGAGGTTATCCGTGAAGCTGGTGCGTGGATGAACAACTTTGAAGCTTACCCACTACTATGGGCTGCACCTGTACTGGGTGTTGCTATGCCGCTTCTAGCAGTATTGGCATCTCGCCTAGAGAAGTGTGGTATCGCGTTCCTAACTTCAAGTCTTGGTAATGCTGGTGTTATCTTTACTGCTGGTATTGCAATGTTCCCATTCGTAATGCCTTCAGACCTGATGCCAAGCCAAAGTCTAACAATGTGGGATGCAACTTCATCTGAACTGACTCTGAACCTAATGACAGGCGTAGCGTTTGTTATGGTTCCTATCATCCTTGCTTACACGTCTTGGACTTACTACAAGATGTTTGGCCGCTTGGATGACCAGTTCATCGAAGAAAACAAAAACTCACTATACTAAGGAGCTATTACTATGTGGTATTTCGCATGGATTCTAGGTGTACTACTTGCTTGTGCATTCGGTATCATCAACGCTCTTTGGTTAGAGCACTCAGAAATGATGGATAAAGACAGTGAGTAATCTCGCTGACAAGGTAGCGAAACTTCACGCACCAATGGACAAGACTCTGCTAAGAGTCTTGGCCTTAATCCTTGGCTTTATGCATGTAGGGTTGGTGATGTGGGATCCGAACGCATACCATCGAGAAATTGGTGGCTTTAATGCGTTTATCGCACCAGCGCTGATTTGGGCAGTGTGCTCAAGCATGGTATATGGTGTGGGCTTCAAGCCAAGAAACTGGTACTGGCAGGTGTTGTTCAGTCCTTATTTCTCGCTCGCTATCTTAATTTATCTAACTGCACTGTATTTCATGTAAGCGTTACAGACTGAAATAAAGTCGGTTACTAAATCATCGAATAAAAGCCAGACTCATAGTCTGGCTTTTATTTTTTCTACAAATTTCAAAAATATTCCCTTAGCTCAGTACCAATTGCTGTCGCTTCAGTTATAGTAATTGCTTTAAAGAATTGAATATATTGGTACTCCCTTGCAAGGCACATCAAATTCCTTCCGCTGGCCAATCACGGTGTATTACGAAGACACTGATGCGGGCGGCGTCGTCTATCACTCAAATTATTTAAAATTCTTTGAACGTGCGCGTACTGAGTTATTGCGTGCAAAAGGCATTTCTCAAAATCTGTTGTTGGAACAAAATATAGGTTTCGTTGTCCGACACATGGATATCGATTTCAACCAAGGGGCTAGATTGGACGAGCATTTGACCGTTCTTACCCGAGTGTCAGAAATAAAACGTGCGTCTCTGCAATTCTGTCAAGAGTTAGTCAATGATGAAGGCAAAACATTGTGCAAGACAATTGTTAAGGTAGCATGTATCGATAATAAGAAAATGAAACCAATAGCTATCCCATCTTTTATCAATTCGGAGCTAACAAATAGTGACTGCTGATATTTCCATTTTAGATCTCTTTCTTCAGGCCAGTCTGTTGGTAAAGCTTGTGATGTTGACACTACTCGGTATGTCTGTCGCATCTTGGGCAATGATCATCAAGCGCAGCAAAGTGTTGTCTAAAGCATCGAAAGATGCCGAGTCATTTGAAGACAAATTCTGGTCAGGTACTGATCTTTCTCAGCTTTACCAAAAGGTAAAAGCCCGTAAAGATGACATTACTGGCACAGAAGAAATCTTCTACGCAGGTTTTACAGAGTTTGCACGTCTACGCAAAAGCAATGCGAATTCTCCAGCTTACATCATGGAAGGTACGGGTCGTGCGATGCGTGTCTCCGTTGCTCGTGAAGTCGATGAACTGGAAACGAGCCTACCATTTCTTGCCACAGTTGGTTCAATTAGCCCGTACATTGGTCTATTTGGTACTGTTTGGGGCATCATGCACGCCTTTATTGCACTAGGTGAAGTGAAGCAGGCGACACTTTCTATGGTGGCTCCTGGTATCGCAGAAGCACTGATTGCAACTGCTATGGGTCTATTTGCCGCTATTCCAGCAGTAATGGCTTACAACCGTCTAAGCAACAAAGTAAGTAAGTTAGAGCACACTTACGCGACTTTCTCTGAAGAATTCCACAGCATCCTGCACCGTCAAGCGATGGCGGGTAGAGACAGCGCAAGTAAGGAATAAGGCATGGCGGGTTACCAACCTAAAAAGCGTAAAATGACAGCAGAGATCAACGTCGTGCCATATATCGACGTCATGCTCGTATTGCTGATCATTTTTATGGCAACCGCTCCATTTGTCACCCAAGGTGTTGATGTAGATCTTCCACAAACATCGACAGCTGAATCGATGCAAGATATAGCGGGTGATACAGACAGCAGCTTTATCATCATTGAAATTGATCGCGACGGGAATTTAGGTCTGAGCGTGAATGACGAAGAGGTTCAGCGCGGTCTATCACTACAAGACGTGATTGTAAGAGTGAAAGCAGAACGCTCTATCAAGCCAGATTCACCTGTTGCGGTGGGCGGCGATGCGGCGACGCCATATGCTGACGTTGTACTTTTGCTTGACGAGTTAAGTCGTGCAGGCATCCCAAAAGTGGGTCTGATGACCGATATCAAGGAATAGACATCGTACATCTATGAAAGACAACAAGAAGAAACGCAAAGAATACACCAAGCCGATAGCGATATCAGTTGGTTTGCATGCGCTGTTAGTCGTTGCTCTGCTTTGGGGTACAGATTTCACAATGTCTAAGCCGGAACCTACGGGGCAAATGGTGCAGGCAGTGGTCATTGACCCTAAACTTGTTCAACAGCAAGCGAAAGAGATTCGTCAGCAACGCGAAAAAGCGGCAAAGAAAGAGCAAGACCGTCTTGATAAGTTGAGACGTGAAGCTGAGCAGCTTGAGAAAAATCGCAAAGCAGAAGAAGAGCAGATTCGTAAACTGAAAGAGCAACAGGCGAAAGATGCCAAAGCCGCTCGCAAAGCCGAAGCTGCTCGTAAGAAGAAAGAGCAAGAGCGTAAGGCAGAGGAAGAACGCACTCGTAAAGAAAAAGAACGTGCAGCAAAAGCAGAAAAAGAACGTAAAGCCAAAGAAGAGGCTGTACGTAAAGCTGAGCAGCAACGCATTGCTAAAGAAGCTGCCGCAGCAAAAGCGGAACAAGAGCGTGTAGCGCGCGAGAAAGCTGCGAAAGAAGCAGAAGAGAAAGCGCGTCGTGAACGTGAGGCCGCAGCAAAAGCAGAGCAAGAACGTATTGCGAAAGAAAAAGCCGCGAAAGAGGCCGCTGAAAAAGCGCGCAAAGAAAAAGAGCATCTTGAGCGATTAGAGCGTGAGCGTAAAGAGCAAGAAGCAGCGTTGGATGACATCTTTGCTGGTCTAGAAAGTGAATCTGAACTTAACCAAGAAGCAAAGAATCAGCATGTTAATTCGGAAGCTGATCGTTATGGTGCGATCTATAAACAGCTAATCGAAAGTCGTATCATCAAGGATGACTATCTTGTGGGAAAGTCGTGTAGGTTGAACATTAAGCTTGTGCCAACAGGAACAGATGGCGTAGTGAGTAGTGTTTCAATTATCAGTGGTGATGCTCGTTTATGTAGCGCAGCAAAGAGCGCAGTTAATCAAGTTGGTAATTTCCCTATGCCAAAAGACCGCGCCATTATAGATAAAATTCGTGATGTTAACTTAACGGTTGATTATTAAATTAAGGAACTGAGACGTGATTAAACGCCTTTTACTAGGAATGTTTGTACTGCTTGGCAGTCTAACGAGTGTGGCTCATGCTGCACTAGAGCTGGTGATTACCGATGGTATTGATTCAGCGCGACCAATTGCTGTTGTTCCATTCAAATGGGAAGGCAGTAAACCTCTTCCAACTGATATTTCAGCTGTGATTGCTTCTGATTTGCAACGCAGTGGTAAATTCAGCCCTGTACCAACGAGCAAAATGCCACAAACTCCATTCAATGAATCAGAGGTGAACTTTGATGCGTGGACAGGTCTTGGCGTTGATGCTCTGCTAACTGGTTCAATTAAGCAAAACGAGCAAGGTAACTATGTGGTTAACTACCAATTAGTGGACGTTGTTCGTGGTCAGCTAACGGGCGGTCAGAGTAAAGCTCTTGGTGGTGATGGTGAGCTGGTACTTTCTAAAGATCATGTTCTTTTCAATAAAGTAGCAACGGTTGAAGCTCCACGCATGCGTGAATACGCGCACCGCATTTCTGACCTTGTTTACGAGCAACTTACTGGCGAACGCGGTGCATTTATGACGCGTATTGCTTACGTTGTTGTAAATGACAAAGATCGCTTCCCATACCAACTTCGCGTTGCGGATTACGATGGTTACAACGAACGTTTGGTACTTCGTTCTAAGCAACCGCTTATGTCTCCTGCATGGTCACCAGATGGCCAGAAGCTAGCGTACGTGAGCTTCCAAAATGGTCAGGCTGAAATCTTCATCATGAACATCTATACCGGTGAGCGTGAGAAGGTAACGTCATACCCTCGTCATAATGGTGCGCCAAGATTCTCGCCGGATGGCAGTAAACTTGCTTTGGTACTGTCTAAGACAGGTTCACTTCAGGTTTACACCTTGGATCTAAAAACACGTAAGCTGACACAAATTACGCGTGGCAGATCAAATAATACGGAACCGTTCTGGCACCCCGATGGCAAATCGCTGATTTTCACATCAGACAGGGGTGGTAAACCTCAGATTTATCAAGTAAATTTGGGCAGCGGTTCAACTAACCGCTTGACTTGGCAAGGCAGTCAGAACTTGGGTGGACAAATCACTCCTGACGGCCGATTCCTTGTCATGGTGAATCGCAGTGATTCGGGCTTCAACTTGGCTAAACAAGATTTGGAAACAGGTGCTCTTCAGGTGCTAACAAAAACGTTGCTTGATGAGTCTCCGAGCATTGCCCCAAATGGTGGCATGGTTATCTATAGCTCGATTTACAACAAGAAAAACGTACTATCGATGGTGTCAATTGATGGTCGATTTAAAGCTAGATTACCGGCAACAAATGGGCGTGTAAGAGCTCCCGCATGGTCACCGTTTTTGTAGTAAGAAAAAATTGATTAATAAAGGAAAATAAGATGCAACTGAACAAGGTTCTAAAAGGGCTACTAATCGCGATTCCTGTGATGGCTATGACAGCATGTAGTTCAAGCGATGACGCTGCTTCTAACACTGGTGCAGAAACAAACACTGGTGCTGCAGAAACAACAGTCGTTACTCCGATCGATCAAAACGGTCAGCTAACGGAGCAAGAGCTAAAAGAGCAAGCGCTACGTGAAACTCAAACTATCTACTTCGCATTTGACAACTCAACAATTGCAGGTGATTACGAAGAAATGCTAGCAGCTCACGCTTCTTACCTAAGCAAGAACCCTGCTCTAAAAGTAACTATCGAAGGTCACGCTGATGAGCGTGGTACTCCTGAGTACAACATCGCACTAGGCGAGCGTCGTGCAGAAGCAGTATCAAACTACCTACAAGCACTAGGTGTACAAGCTGACCAAATCTCTATCGTTAGCTACGGTGAAGAGAAGCCACTTCTTCTAGGTCAATCTGAAGAAGTTTACGCTAAGAACCGTCGTGCGGTTCTAGTATACTAATTCGAGGTAAACCTCATGTTCAGTAACACTAAGCGCGCTGTTACGCTTACGTTACTGGCAAGTGCAGCGAACTTCGCGTTCGCTGCACCAGCTCCAGTATCAGATCTCAACAGCACGTCATCAGTATCTACTCAATCTTCTTCAGAAACCGACATCGAGCGTTTAGAGCGCTTGCTGCAAAATCGCAACCGCGTTCAGCTTCAAATGCAAGAGCAAATTGACCAAATGTCACAAGAGATCAGTGATCTACGTGGTCAGTTAGAGCGTAATAGCTACGAGATGCAGCAAATGCTGAAACGTCAGCGTGAGCTGTTTGTTGAGCTTGATCGAGTGCGTGGCGAAATGAAAGCCGCACCTGTTAAAGAAACGAAACCAGCAGAGACGGGTGGTAAGTACACATCGAATGCCGATGAACAAACGGCTTACCAAGACGCGGTGGATTTGATCCTTAAAAAACGCGACTACACCGGTGCTATCGCTGCATTCCAACAGTTCCAAAAGGACTATCCTGATTCAACATATTCTGCGAACTCACATTACTGGCTAGGTCAGTTGTACTTCGCGAAGAAACAGGATAAAGAAGCTGTGAAGAGCTTTGCAGCCGTGGTTTCTTACAAAGATTCCAACAAGCGTGCAGATGCATTAGTCAAGCTAGGCGATATTGCTGAGCGTAACAACAATGCAGCGCAAGCGAAGAAATACTATCAGCAAGTGGTGGATGAGTACCCAGGCAGTGCATCGGCGAAAGTCGCTAGCTCTAAGCTGAAGTAAAATAACAAAAGGGAGCTCAGGCTCCCTTTTTCTTTGGGCTTCACCGCGCACTTTTTTAAAGACCTATTGATGTGATGAATATCTAAAGGCAACAATCAGAATTGTCACTCACAACAAAGATATACGGCTAGACTGCTATAAATTCCGGTTACGGGTTGGTTTTTGAAAATCAACAAGGTTACAATACTCGGATTAAAGGAAGTTGCGTAGAGCAAGAGCAATGAGCCACATATTAGATAAAATCGACACAGTTTACCCATTCCCACCAAAACCAATCCCATTAAGCCAAGAAGAAAAAGCCGATTACATCGAGCGAATCAAAAAGCTGCTTAAAGAAAAAGACGCGGTACTTATCGCCCACTACTATACCGATCCTGAGATCCAAGCTTTGGCTGAAGAGACCGGTGGTTTTGTTGGTGATTCGCTAGAAATGGCAAAGTTTGGTAACCGTCATCCAGCAAGTACGCTGATCATTGGTGGTGTTCGCTTTATGGGTGAGTCTGCGAAGATCCTGACACCAGAAAAGCGCATTCTAATGCCAACGCTAGAAGCAGAATGTTCACTTGATCTTGGTTGCCCTGCGGATAAGTTCAGCGAGTTCTGTGATGCGCACCCAGACCACACGGTTGTGGTTTACGCAAACACATCTGCAGCGGTAAAAGCACGCGCAGATTGGGTGGTGACTTCTAGTATTGCGCTTGAAATCGTGGAGCACCTAGATTCAGAAGATAAGCCAATTATCTGGGGCCCTGACCGTCACTTAGGTTCTTACATCGCAAACAAAACTGGCGCAGACATGTTGCTATGGCAAGGTGAGTGTGTGGTTCACGATGAGTTCTCTGCAGATGCGCTACGCAAGATGAAGAGTGTTTACCCAGACGCGGCAATCCTAGTGCATCCAGAGTCTCCAGCGAGTGTGGTTGAACTAGCAGACGCGGTTGGTTCTACGAGTCAGCTAATTAAGGCAGCGAAAGAGCTTCCTCATCAACAAATGGTCGTTGCGACTGACAAAGGCATCTTTTTCAAGATGCAACAGCTAGTGCCAGAGAAAGAATTGATTGAAGCACCCACGGCAGGCGCAGGCGCAACATGTCGCAGCTGTGCACACTGTCCTTGGATGGCGATGAACGGTCTTAAAGCAATTGAGCAAGCGCTGCGTGAAGGTGGTGAAGAGCACGAAATCTTTGTTGATGAAGCACTACGTGTGAAGTCACTGATTCCGCTCAACCGCATGCTAGATTTTGCCGAGCAGTTAAACATGCAAGTTAAAGGCAACGCATAGTCATTCCGTCAACTTAGACTGTAGTTTGTTAATATAAATCTCAAAAACCAGCCGAATGTGGCTGGTTTTTTTATTTCTTACAATCAATAGGTTAGTATTTAGTTATAGCAATCAGAAAGGAATCGGAAACTTATGGCTGTATGGCTAGTACTGAAAAAGTGGCTAAGCACCCATCTTTTCAAATTAAGCAACCGAAACCTTCTCGTCATTAGTGGCGCATACATTGCCATCTCGTGGTTATTGTTGGCTCTTGCAGGAGAGCATGCACTGACCGAAAACTTCTCTAACTTTATTTACTACCTCATGGTGACTGCTTCAACGGTTGGCTATGGTGACTTATCACCCTCAAGTGATATGGGTAAGTGGGTTGTGGTTTTGTTTATTATCCCTGGTGGTTTGAGTTTATTTGCTGCCATTTTGGGGCGAGTGGCTGGTGGCGCAATTGACTATTGGCGAGCAGGCATACTGGGTAAACGGAGAGTAAGAGTGGATAACCATATCGTATTATTGGGTTGGAATGGCGCACGAACCATGCACCTTATCCGCATGTTGCAGCATGAAGAAGAGGGCAAACGCCCAATTGTGTTATGCAGTCGTTCAGACATTGAAAACCCATTACCAGGTGAAATTGGTTTTATCAAGGTGAACAGTTACACCGACGCGCAAGAGATGAAAAACGCCAACATCACCGATGCTAACTGTATTATTGTCGATAATCTTAGCGATGATATTACTCTCTCTGCCGCCTTGTATTGTGCCTCAGTGAATCCTGATGCACACTTGCTGGCTTATTTTAAAGATGAAGCGCTAGGTCGACTGTTGAGTGAGCACTGTCCAAAAGCGGAATGCATTCCAGCCGTTGGCGCGGAGATGCTTGCGAAAGCGGCAGTAGATCCGGGTTCGAGCGCACTTCATCAGGAGCTACTTGCTTCAACTCGGGGTATGACACAGTACTCGGTGATTTACCCACAAGATCAACCGACAACCAGCGTGGAAAAGATCTTCGGATTTATCAAGAAGCATCACCAAGCTACGTTGATCGCGTTCGATCTTGGTGACGGGATTGAACTCAACCCAGATTTAAATGCTCAAGTGCCACCAAGCACTAAGCTGTTTTACATTGCCGACGAGCGAATTGATGACTTCGCTTGGACAGACATGAACAAGGACAAATAATGCATATGATTGCCGACCTGTTGGCAGGTTTTCCCAATTTTCTTCTCTACTTTTCTGTTTCGATCGTTTTCGTGCTGGCGTTTAAGTTCGTCTACGTCAGATTGACACCTTATGACGAATGGCATCTGATCAAGGAAGAGAAAAATACCGCTGCGGCAGTTGCGTTAAGTGGTGCTTTTCTTGGTTACTGTCTGGCTATTGCCGGCGCTGCGACTAACTCAGTCAATATTGTGGATTTCATGGTATGGGGCGTTGTAGCGATGCTGGCACAGATCATTGCGTTTGGTATTGTGCGTTTTATTCTGCTGCCGAAAGTATCGGATCGTATTGAAAATGATGAAGTACCAGCAGGCATTGTTTTAGCTGCCGTCTCTGTGTCTGTCGGTGTGCTTAACGCAGCTTGCATGACCTACTAGGAGGAACGATGAAACGCAGTTCCAATGTAAAACGCTCCTCAATGGACAAGAGTTTTAAAGTCGGACGAATCATTCCATTCGTTGCTTTTGGTGGGATTTTTTTCCTCGCAACTCAAGAATCAGAAACGGAAGGCTATATCTACGTCGATGCTGACGAGTGTAAATCTGCCGCGCCTGAATTCAGTGAGCAATGTGACATCGCCTACCAAGAAGCAATGGCGCGTGCAGAAGAAAATGCGCCGCGCTACAACAACAAATATGAGTGCGAAAATGACTTTTACGAGGATGATTGTTACTACAGTTCTCGTCATCACTCATATGTCCCATTTGTTGGTGGTTACTTCTTCAGTCGAGCGGTGAGTGGGCTTAAGGGTTACAACAAAAGTTATTACTCAGAGCCGATGTATCGTTATAAATCGAAGTATTACAACGGTGCAGGGCAGTTTTACGGCTCTTATCGCAATCAATCCACTAAGGTCGCTACCAGTAACCTAAATAAGCGCGGCGGCGGTACGATTGGTCGTGCGATGTCTCGTGGTGGCTTTGGTAAAGCTGTGTCAGTCAGCCGCGGCGGTTAACTGAAATGTTTCGACGAGAAATACAAGAAAGAGAAAACTGGCGTGAATTGGCACGCCAGTTTGGTTTTGGCTTCCATTCTATGTACGACCAACCGTATTGGGATGAGAGTGCTTACTATCAATTTACCCTTGAACAGATAGAGAAAGACATTGAAGACCCAACGGAAGAGCTTCATCAAATGTGTCTTGAAATCGTCGATCAGGTTGTGCGAAGTGAGCAGTTACTGACGCAGTGTGCGATTCCTGAAGCAATGTGGTCACAAGTCGCTTCCTCTTGGCAACGAAGAGAGCCTTCTCTTTATTCGAGGATGGACTTTGCTTACAACGGCTCCTCTCCTGCAAAGTTATTAGAAAACAACGCAGACACACCAACGTCATTGTTTGAGACTGGCTTTTGGCAGTGGGTGTGGTTAGAGGATGTTGTCAATAAAGGTCGCATTCACCAAAGTGCGGATCAGTTTAATATTCTGCAAGACTTTCTGATTCAACGCTTTGCCGATATTGCCAAATTGCAGCCGGGTCAAACGCTGCATTTTAGTTGTTGCAAATACACCGAAGAAGATAAAGGCACAGTGCAATACCTCGAAGACTGTGCGCGAGAAGCTGGGTTAGCAACCGCCTTTGTTTTTGTCGAAGATATTGGCGTGACGCAAGATGGGCAATTTGTGGATTCCGATAGCAGAGCGATTCGCTGGATGTTCAAACTCTACCCTTGGGAGTTCATGTTCGAAGAGGAATACAGCCAGTACTTGGCAACTGCGAGTGTGAATTGGTTAGAGCCGATGTGGAAATCGATTCTGTCTAATAAAGCGTTGTTACCCTTGCTTTGGGAGAGGTTTCCAAATCATCCGAATCTTTTGCCCGCGTATTTTGCCAATGATCCAAAAGCGGCTAGCTTAAAAGACTATGTCATTAAACCTCTGTTTTCTCGCGAAGGTGCCAACATTGAGATTGTCAAAAATGGTCAGCGATTGGTGAAAACACCGGGTCCGTATGAATCGAGCCAAAACATCATTCAACAATATCATCCGCTACCTAAGTTTGGCTCAAGCCATACGTTGATTGGCAGTTGGTTAGTGAATGATAAAGCAGCCGGGATCTCCATTCGAGAAGACAGCAGTTTAGTTACCCAAGATATGGCGCGATATATCCCCCATGTCATTCTAGATTGATCAAAAAAGCTCTCCGGATTGGAGAGCTTTTTCATTCTGTCTTATGTATCTCACAGGGTGGTGAGTTTATTCTTGCTCAGCTAGCATTACGCCACGTTGAGTCAGCCCGCAAAGCATCATCGGCATTGCGTTGAAGATCTCTTCAAACTGCTCTAGACCTTCCATACCTTGCTCTGCAAGTGTCGTGATTGTCGTTTCTGGATCGTAAAGCATAGTTAGAGAAAGCAGTACGCCACCAAGCAATGCACTGTCTTCACTGTCATCAGGCATCAACGTTTCCCAATCGTCACGAGACAATTGCCAGCCTTGAAGTACACCCTCACAGAAATCACGCGTGTTTGCAGATACGATATCTTGATCATCCAGCTCGCATCCTTCAGGCCACAGCCATGCACCTTCCAGAAGCGCTGGGCGTGTTTGGTTCCACATTTGAATGATCTCATCGATGTACTGTTCTAGTTGCTCACCATCAGAGAAAGGTGCTGTTTCTTCACCGCCCCATAGGAATGGCAGCCACTCTTGAGGATTCAACACGTTTGGCGCACATGCCATAGACGTAACAAAGCCTTGAGTTTTCGCTAGGTTTAGTAGTTTTCCATCAAGTTCTGGAAGAGAAAGGATGTCTTGTAGTTTCAAAATAGAATACCATTTGTTAATGGGCTGGTTGGTTGGCTAATCTTACCAATCAATCAGTGATAAATCGATATTAGGGAATGATTCGTCTACATCTATGGAAATTCGTTCGTCACTCAGAAACAAAAGCATTCTCGCCCTGACACTTTATTTGTGTTTCTTCATCGCGACCATTGGTTCTGTTGTTTACCTCGTTGTTGAGCCTCCAGTGCGTGAAAAGCTTGAGCGTAATTTGGATTTGCGAACTCAATTGCTCGCCTCACAGATTGAAGGACCGCTAACCAGTTCCGTTGGTTTGCTCAATAGCCTTGTAGGGTTAGGGCAGACGCCAACACCAAGTATTTCACTTCAAGATACGATTCCCCAGTTACTCGCGGTGAGCGACGACATCATCGTCAGTGGCGGATTATGGCCAAAACCAACATTGGAAGATGAACGTTGGCAATATACAAGCTTATTCTTCAATAAGAATGACAACGGCAGCTTGGATCAAATCCATTCCTACAATAATCCAGAGTCTGGTGGCTACGACAACGAACCTTGGTACCAGTCTGTTGCAAACAAACCTGCAGGGGCAGTGAGTTGGTCTGGCGTGTATATCGATACCTTCACGCAAGTTCAGATGATCACGGCTTCAGCGCCTTACTACAAAGAGGGTGTTTTTGCCGGAGTGGCAACCGTAGACTTGTCTTTGGAAGCGTTATTCCAGTTCATTCGTGAACATACAAATCAATACTCATTAGGTGTTGTGATTCGTGATGCCGATGACCAAGTCGTGATTGAGCACAACTTTCAGCTTACTAAGAACATATACATCAGCCAGCTCGGGTTTGGTGGCTTTAATTGGCGCATGGATGTGGTGAATGCCAAGGTCAAAGTATCGGATCAAGTCTTTAATCAAGTAATGAGTGTTGAGACCGGTGTTATCCCATTTCTACTGCTCTGCGTGCTGGTGGGTTACTACCTATTAAACCGATATATTGTAGAACCGATTGTTCGAATTGCTAAGAAAGTGGATGACTCCAAAACGGGCGGCATTATCGATATCGCCTATGAGAGTGAAGATGAAATCGGGCACTTGATCGCCAAATTCAATGAGAAGACGGTTTACCTTGAGCGTGAACGGGTTAAGGCGCAGGCATCTACAAACGCAAAAACAGCCTTCTTAGCAACCTTGTCTCATGAAATCCGAACGCCGATGAATGGAGTACTGGGAACCGCACAAATACTACTGAAAACTCATCTAACTGACGAACAAAGAAAGCACTTAAATACCTTGTATGATTCTGGCGATCACATGATGACGCTACTGAATGAAATTCTCGATTACTCGAAAATTGAGCAAGGACACATTGAGCTCGACAACACGCCTTTCCCAATCGAATCGATTCTCGGCAGTATCAACAGTGTGTATCACACTTTATGTGCCGAAAAGGGGCTGCAATTTAGAGTCATTTCTAATGTTCCGTTTGGACGTTGGTACAACAATGACAAAGCACGCCTGCGCCAGGTGTTATTTAACCTCCTCAATAACGCAGTGAAGTTCACGGATCGTGGTTTTGTTGAAGTCGAACTGACTGAGCATGTGAAAGATGGCATAACCAAACTAACCATTAGTGTAAAAGACACAGGGATTGGTATCAGCCCTGATGCGCAGAAACGCATTTTCCGACCATTCGAACAAGCAGAATCGTCGACAACACGTCGATATGGCGGCACGGGTCTTGGATTGGCGATAGTGAAGCAGATTTCAGAGCATATGGGCGGGAGTATTACTGTTCAAAGCCAAGAGTGTATTGGCACCAAGTTTATTGTCGAACTTGAGCTCAATCCTTGTAAGGCTGGGGTGTTAGAAGCATCTAATACACATAAACTTGATTGCCAAGGCTTACGTGCGCTTATCGTGGAAGACAACCGTACGAACACCATCATTATGGAGACCTTCTTGCGCTCTAAAGGGTTTGTATGCGTTTGTGTCGAGAATGGGCAGCAAGCAGTAGAGCAGGTGTCGAAGCATGAATTTGATTTGGTGTTGATGGATAACCACATGCCAGTACTTGATGGCGTAGGGGCGATTGCTGTTATTCGCTCTATGGATGCACCAGCTCGCTCGGTTTTGATCTTCGGCTGTACTGCAGACGTCTTCAAAGAAACGCAGGAGCGTATGTTAGATGTCGGAGCAAACCATATCATCGCCAAACCGATTGTTGAATCAGAACTCGATGATGCTTTGTATCGTCATGCGTCGATACTTTATCAATACCAAGACAAGCAAAGCGGAGAACAACCTAAACCTCAAAACGCCGAGGCATTGTTGCTGAACTTCTATATGGCATTAGATGATGGCAACTTGGAACAAGCAATGACGACACTTTCTCACATTTTCGAAAGTGCCAAACCAAATGTCTCTGATGAACTGAATAAAGTTATCCAACGCATCGAAGACTATTTGAGTAAAGCGCTTACCCCTGAGCAAGAGGACATCGACCAACTGACGGTACTGTTAGCAGAACACTAACTCCGTGCATTCACTAAGTAGTGTAGGGTACTTCCAATACTACTTATACCCAAGTGATTTCAAGATGCAGGACTCAGAGCGTTGTCATTTCTTGATTTAGAGTAACTAGATCTTTAAATCGCCGCTGCGCCTACAAACCAAGTCATCCTTGCTGAACCTAGCATCTCGATGTTACTTGGGTATAACCTCCATCTTCACTTCCCATTCTATAAACTTCGTGTTTACTCTGAATTTGCTTGATCCAATAGCATAAGACGATCTTTTTGAAATTCATTTGCCAGATATTTCTCTAGTTTTCTGTGTTTTCTCGTGAGCTAACTGGCTTAAAAGTAAATAAATTACGTTTTAAAACTCCATTTTGAAGTGTTTTATGGGGCTTTTTACTGATTTTGGTGAAAGCTGCTACTTTTGCTTTGAAAGTTAGTTATTAATTTACAACTCATATTTTAAAACGGAATTATAAACTGAAAATAATGTGATTTAATAGCGCTATTAACTGCTATGTGGTTTTAAGTGCAGTAAATGATTTTATAGATGTCGTTTTTATTGGTATTTGATTTTAGAGGTTGTAAATGAAGTCTCGTGGACCATTTTGTATTCGCAATGCCGCAGCGGATACTTTTGCTATGGTGGTTTTTTGTTTTATTACAGGGATGATTATCGAGATCTTGATTTCGGGTATGACGTTTGAGCAGTCTTTAGCATCACGCACATTGTCTATCCCAGTAAACATCGCGATTGCATGGCCTTACGGTATGTTCCGTGATTGGGTATTACGCCAAGGTAACAAACTATCACCCTCTTCGTTTATGAAGAACGTGTCTGACTTGGTGGCGTACGTATTGTTCCAATCTCCAGTCTATGCGGGCATTTTGCTGGCAGTAGGCGCGTCAACTGACCAAATCATCACGGCAGTAGCAAGTAATGCAGTTGTGTCATGTGGCATGGGTGTCCTTTACGGTTACTTCTTAGATCAGTGTCGCCGTTGGTTCCGAGTACCAGGTTACTATCAAGAAGCCTAATTGCCCCAGTTTTGCGCAATTTAGCTAGATAGTGAGCAAACAAACGCAAAAGGGCGCTTTTTTTCGTGTTTAGCCTTGACCATCAGGAACATAATCATTAAATTAGCGCCTCGTTAGCAAATGATGCTAACCACAATTTGATTCGGTGAGTTGTCCGAGTGGCTGAAGGAGCACGCCTGGAAAGTGTGTATACGGCAACGTATCGAGAGTTCGAATCTCTCACTCACCGCCACATTCGAGCCCCTAGAAGTTTCTAGGGGCTTTTCTCGTTTTATAACTCTCTGTTTTTGAACGAATCAACAGTTTCACTACGTATCACCCGTCTTTTACTATCCCAAACTTTATTGTATGCCAAAGTGTATGCTTCTAAGCTGTGAGAAAAATCGGCATACATTTGCGTCGAAAATTCAGCATACAGGTTTGTGGGGAGCAGGATTGCCAAGTTTCTTATCCCACCTTTTATCTCATTGAAAAATCATCATTCACCTATTTTGCATACCGAAAATTTTAGGGAGCAGGATAGGTCGAAAAACTGCATACAGTTTGGCTAAATTTCAATTCTAAGGAGGGGATGATGGCAAAACTAACGGCAAAAGAAGTATCGAATGCAAAACCTCGCGATAAAGCCTATCGACTGGGAGATGGCGGAAACCTCTATCTTCATATAAGAAAAAGTGGGGCGAAATCTTGGGAGTTTAGATACACCAAACCCTCAACAGGCAAACCAACATTTGCAGGCATTGGCTCTTTTCCAGATGTCTCATTAGCTGAAGCTAGATCAAAAGCCACAGAGTTTAGAAAAAACATTGCTGAGGGTGTTGATCCGCAACTGCTCAAAATTGAGCAAAAGGCAAGGTTAGCCACTGAACAGTCTAATACCTTCAAAGCAGTTGCCTACTTGTGGATGGACACGAAACAAAACCGTATATCACCTAAAACCATCGAGGGTAACTGGCGAAAGTTGGAACTCTACGCTTTCCCAATGCTTGGCTCGATCCCTATTACTAAGTTATCAGCCCCAATGGCAATCGCGGCGCTTAAACCTGTCGAGGAGGCTGGTTATTTAGAGACCGTAAAGCGCACCGCGCAGTTGATCAACGAAGTGATGACGTACGCTGTCAATGCTGGACTTATACATTCAAACCCGCTCAGTGGTATTAGAGAAGTTTTTAGAAAAGCGAAAGTCACTCATATGAAAGCCTTAAGCCCAGATGAGTTGCCCGAGTTAGTGCGAGCAATAGCCAGAGGAAACATGGCAATTACAACAAAATGTCTTATTGAGTGGCAACTGCATACGATGACACGCCCAATCGAAGCGGCGGCGGCACGTTGGTGTGAAATCGATTTTGAACAACGGTTATGGATTCTTCCTGCCGAAAGAATGAAAGCAAGGCGCGAACATATAATCCCATTAACAGCGCAATGTATGGCTATATTGGAAACGATCCGACCAGTGAGTGGACACAGAGAGTTTATTTTTCCCTCGATTCGACACCCTAAAAAGCACACGGATTCTGAATCTATCAATAAGGCGTTAGGACGTATTGGATTCCAAGGTAGAACGACAGCTCACGGATTACGCTCATTGGCATCAACAACGCTTAATGAGCAAGGGTTTGATAGTGATGTTATTGAGGCTGCTCTGTCTCACTCAGATAAAAATGCGATTCGGAAGGCGTACAATCGGACGACGTATCTAGAACGTCGTCGCCCCTTAATGGAATGGTGGAGTCAAAGAATTGAAGAAGCGAGTTACGGCAGTGTCTCTGTAACAGGCTATCGCACTTTAAACGTGGTGCCGCATTTAGAGTTTGAGGAGAAAGTGAGAAAAATATAATTTAACGTAAGAAAAATGCGTCACTAATTTCGAGGGCTTTCGTTTTTTTAACCATATTCATAGTGATATGTAATTAAATACGGGAGTGCCACTATGTCTCTACGCATCATTCGCCTCAAAGAGGTTATTGCCTTGACAGGCTTATCTAAAAGTTCGATTTATCGTTATGCAGACGGAAAAGCATTTCCTCAATCCGTTCAATTAGGTGCACGAAGCGTTGGATGGATTGAGGAAGAGATCAATCAATGGATGCAAGGGCGTATCGATGAACGCAGGGTTGAGTAAGATGTGCTTCTTTAGCTTGTATAATGTGTGGTGTGCTGAGTTAAGAGCCACCACACACTGTTAAGTTGGTTTACAGCCTAATTGATCAAGTGTTTACCGAGATAAGAAAAGTAGAGTACGACCGAATCGTTTGGTGTTCACAATGCTGATGTCGCTGGATTAGCTTATTTGTGGGCAGAAATGCGTTAGAGCAAGGAGTCTAAAGCTGGGTCGTGGGATGAGGAAAAATATGGTACTCAAATAACGTTTACCTTGACCCCACATATCCATGTTATCAATCAATATCATGAGTTCGGTAACTAGGAAATAGATAAGTAACTGATACTGAGGAGCTCAAGAAAAAGCTTGAGCTATTAACTGATGATATTAAAGACTGCCTAGATTTTGATGATTAACTACCTACAGTTGTGACTTTTTTCACAAAGCTTTGTGTCTTCTCCTATTGAAATGATATACAACGGACACCATATCGTTATTGTCTATTTCACAGGATAAGATTATGAATACTAAGAAAACCTCCAAGTCAGTTGCTTCAAAAGCAGCTAAGGCCCTTTCTGATCCTAATGCTTCAAAGATTCAAAAGTCACTAGCTGCTAGCGCAATGGCTCAAGCTAGTTCATCAAAGCAAACAGGCAAAGACATGGAGGCTAAAGCCTCAAAGGTTCTTCAGTCAGACAAATACAGTGACGATACCAAAGAGTTTGCTGCTTCGGTGCTAGCTCAGTCAAACAAGAAGCGATAGACAATATGATTAACGGCATTAGTAAAATCAAGAGTCTTCGTTCATTCGGAATTTATGAAAATCACATCAATGATGGTTGTGATGAGTTTGCGAAATTTAATCTTATCTATGGTTGGAACGGTTCAGGTAAATCGACATTATCTCGATTGTTCCGTTGTATTGAAAACAAGAGCTTAGATGGCACCAACTACACCGAGTCAACATTTGAAATCGAGTACAGCGTGGATGGCCAAGCTCAGAGTGTCCTTACTCAACAAAACCTCTCTCAGAATCAGCTAAACATTCGGACATTCAATAATGATTTCGTTCGTGAGAACATCGACTGGAGTGGTACTGTTAAGAGTATACTGCTTGTTGACCAACAGAAAATCGAAGAACGAAAGCAATTAGATGAACAGAATAAAACTCTCAAACAAAAAGAATCAGCTTCAGAAAAAGAAACAAAGATAGCTGATGACCTCGATACCGAGATTAACAAATTCCTGTCACGCACAGCGAAGAGTATCAAGACGAGCTTAAAGGTAATTGGGACCGAAGATAGTAAGTATCTTAACTACAACAAAACCTCACTTGAAAATTTGATTAGAACTAGCTCTGCGGAAGTTGTGGATCCTGCGTCAGTTCTTACCGATGAGCAAATCATTCTTCATACCAAGTCAGCTTCTCCTGTCGAAAAAGATAAAATTACATTTGCAGCAAATACAATCAGGCAAGATCATTTTGAGTCGGGCTTCAATGCGCTAACTAAGTTGCTAAGTAAGTCAGCGGTTAATGAAGTCATTGAGTTTCTTAGAGACAACCCCGATGTTCAAACATGGGTGTCAAGTGGTATGGCGGTTCATGATGAGCATAAATCGGAAGAATGTCACTTCTGCGGAAATAAGATAGATGAATCAAGGCTCACTAGTTTAAATAATCATTTTAGTAATGAATTCAAACTATTGAAGCAGGAGATTACTGAAGCAACAAAGTACTGTTGTAATTTACCTGAGCTTACTTTACCTGGTGTTGAGTCATTTTTTGATGAGTTTCAGACTGAGTACAAAGAAGTAGTAGCTCCTTTGGAGGGTATTGTAACTGAAATCAATAGTATCGTAGAGCAGTGGCGAGAATGCATCGATAAAAAATCAAATGATCCATTTGATATCTCTCAAAAGATTTCGTCTGTGACAGTGGATTTGATAGACCAATATAACAAAGTGATTCTTGATATCGCTGCTTGTGTGAAAAAACACAATGACAAATCAGGAAACTTCCAGGCTGTTACGACCACACATAAAAAAACTCTTGAGCTCCATTACGCCGCTGATGAAGTCATCGATTTTGATTACAGCAAAAAAGTAGAAAATAGAAAGACCGCAAATGATAATGTGCTGAAACTGAGTGATGAAATTTCTGCAATTAAGAAAGAAATACAGAGACTTGAAGCAGAGCTATCGAATGAGTCAATTGCCGTAGATGCTTTCAATGCTGAGCTAGCGAAGTTTATTGGTAGAACTGAGTTAACTTTAAAGTTTGATGCAAAGCAGAAAGGCTACCGAATTTCACGTAATGGATCCGATAGGCACGCTCAAAACCTGAGTGAGGGTGAGAAAACCGCCATAGCATTTGTTTACTTCGCGACGAAACTCGAAGAGCACGATAATGATATTAAGAATACGATTGTCGTGATTGATGACCCAGTTTCTAGCTTTGACTCTAATCATTTGTTCCACTCGTACTCATTCTTGAAAAAACACTGTGAGCAGGCAAAGCAGTTGTTTGTAATGACGCACAATTTTTCCTACTTCAAGTTGGTTCGTGACTGGATGCTGAAGAAAAATAAGATGCGTAAACAGCCGCCAGTGATTAAAGCAAGAGCCTATACGATTGAAAGTAAATCTGACGGAGTACGTCAGTCTAAGTTGGTTAATGCTGGTGGTTCATTGACTGATTATAATTCCGAGTATCACTACCTGTTCTCTAGACTTTATTCTCTCAAAGAGAAACAAGAGCTTAATCTTGATGAAGTGTATTTGTGTGCGAACTTGTCAAGAAAGCTGTTGGAATCTTTCTTGTGCTTTAAGTTTCCTAAAAAGAGAAGTGATTTTAGACAGTTGGTTGATGATGGTGTTAGGCATTACCCAGCAATCAAACCTGAAGATGTTGAAAAGGCATATCGCTTCATCAACAAATATTCTCACAACCAAGAGATCGAATTAGAGGATAACGCTGATAACTTGCTTGGTGAGTCACCTGCGATTCTTAATATCATATTAGATATTGTTAAGACTATCGATGAGGCACATTATTCTGAGATGGAAACAGTAGTTACTGCTTGATAGTATCAAAAGGGAGTCTTAACGACTCCCTAACTTATCTGTAATGCCTTTCTCGACAAGGCGTGTTGTCACTCTTTCGTGAAAAGGTGTGGAGTCAGCTACGCAGTTTTTACTCTAACAAACTTCAGGTCGAACGGGCACTTTCGTGTTGCAAAGCCCCTCAGAAACTGTAGATCTCACTGACTCAACTATAGACAGAAACGTGTCAGCCGAAGAGAGGCTAACACGTTGTTGAAAACTAAGTTACTCTACTCGAGTATATGTCTTTCCAATAAGAACGCGCTTAATCTGGTCAATGTTTTTCGCGCCAATTCGGTCAAAAATTTCTTCAGCAGAATATTCTTTACCTAGTTCCCGTATGGCACGAACTTGCTCAACAGACAATCTATCTTCACGACTACAAATTTGTGCAACAGCCCACTCATTGTCACGCCACTTTTCTGCTACCCAGGGTGCTGGCAGTCCTTTTCTTGGGTGTTCGTCAAGCCACTTTCGGATAACTCGAACCCTATCATCTGGCATGGGGATGATAGATTTTTTAAGCAGCCCATTATCCCGAAGATATCTCAATCCTGATTTTCCTCCAGGAATCATATTTAGACGTCGTTCATCACTCCAATGACCTTCAACTAAGAATTCTTCAGCTTCATATAGTTGCTCAAGATCATCAGTAATACCCATTACTTTATGATGTATGTACGTCACTTTTCCACGCTCGGCTTCCTCTCGAAACTTTCGGTGGAACAGAAGAGGGCTTCCTTTTTCTATTGCGTACTTATGTTCAGTCCATCTCTTCTGCCAACTACGAGTTGTCACCCCAACATAAAAGTATCCATCATTAGGATATGAGCCACCATTGCCAAAAATATGCTGATACAATACATATGACTTTTTTGGAAAATATTGTGGTGTCAGTAGAAAGTGAGCGGGTATTGAGAAAACAAGGCTAGGTTGTTTTATTTTTGCTTCATCTATAGAAGTTACACCACAACTAGCTGCACAAATAAACAATGGGTCAGTGACCAACTCAACTTCAATGATTGGATTAATTACTTTCTCTTCATTTTCAAGTACTTTCCCTGATAAGTATTTAGCATCTCTAGTAACAGTTCGATGACCAGCCTTTAGCTCTTTTAGCGGAGCAACAAATCCAGGCCTATTTCCCATGAAAGTCATATGGATAACCGGAATTACCTGTCCCACTTTAAGTCTAAACACCCCTTCTGGCTTAAGCGCAACCTTACACCATTCTTTGCCATAAGGATGAGAGTTTATAAAAGTTTTAAGAAGCGATTCAACTTCATTGCGACGAGATATTAGAGGCTTTGGAGCCAAATGTTCCCACCATAACCTGTTTAGCTGGAGCATGTTACGACCTATTGGAGACTTTCGATTAAGAAGTAGACCTGTTCCTCTAATCCAGTTCTGTGATAGTTAGAGCGTTAGTCAACTAAGCACATAATGAGATATTAGATAAATTAGGTCAACGAACAGGTAATTCGATCATAGAAATTGATTACTCTAACGCAGAAAGGGACATAACTGTGTTTGACAAGAATGATGCTCTTGCAGATATAAGAGTTGCTTAGTACTTATGTATGTAACATCCAAACTAGCGATCTTTGAAGTACACTCTCTCTTTAAAGAAAACTAGAGTCGAAGTGAAATACAGATTAGAGTGTTTAGATCAGAGTTTTAAGGAGAGCATTGTGACAACGCTTAATCGCATTGAGGTGTATATTAAAGCTTCTCGTCGCTATGTCTTCGAGCGGAAAGACTTTGCTCACTTTGCCAGCTACTCTCAAATCAGCCGCAGCCTTAAACGGCTGATTGAAAAAGGCATATTGATGAGAGTAGGGTATGGCTTATACACCAAAGCCACAATAAACAGCTTAACGAATAAACCAATGCCGACTCACCCTGGTGGCACGGATGGTGTGATGCTAGAAATCTTGAAGAAACTTGGTGTACCTTTTGAGGTAGACCAAATGTCATTGAAAAGTATCAATGGTCACTCCAATCAGATCCCCGCTTCGGTTCAGTATTCTTGGGATCACAAAGCATTTAGTCGTGAGATCAAGGTAGGTAACCGAGTTCTATGTAGTACTCGAAAGCGCTCCGATGATTGATCCAAAGACATTCAATGTAACTCAAACTCCGGAGGAGCACTGTTCCGATTTAAGACAGTATTCCAGAAGTACCTTATCGCATAGTTATAATCTCGCTTAGTGCTGAGAGCATAGTCACTGTTCCGTTTCAGAAAACCAGTAACGTGGTTGCGACCAATTTGATTGATTCTTTTCACCGCATGCTCGTGCTCGGCAATATTTAAGACTAACAACTCAATCCTTTTCGCTTGCTGCTTTCTTGATTTCTTTCCTCCTTTTCTTTTTAAGTCCCCTAATGGTTTATGGAGATCTTTCAGGATGTTGTACATAAGTAATCTCCCCAATTAACCTAAGTAAGCGTTAGTGATATCTACTCTCGCATGCCCTAGTGACGTTGCAACGGCATAGCGTGCTCGATAATCGAGCTCTTTTGCTCGTTGGTAGGTTGAGCCGATTGCTGATGCAATGTATTTGATATGCTCTCGACCTTGTGAATGCTTGCACAGCACCGGAGCCAAGATATTGTTTTGACCAGATAATGCTCTCATTACTTGCGTGTACTTATTGTGTGCGTAGTGATGCCTCTCCTTGTGTGGGCTATAACCTTTGATTTTTGAGTATGCTGAATAGCAATGACCTCGGAATTCTTTATAGGACAGATTCTGTGGGATCATTGAACGATGGCTACCCTGAATCTGTGCCGCTTTTTTGAGTGCTTCAATCTGAGCTTTTGATGTTATATCTACGATCCTTGACCTGCCTCCTTTTGTTCCATCGATAATATTGACATGAGAAGTGCGAGTCACAGGATTGAAGTTTCGAGCCGCTTGGGTAAGTAGCTCCGCTGGGTTGCATTTTACCGACTCTTCAAACCGCAAACCGAGCTGTCGTTGTATTTCAGAGAGAATAGAGAGACGTTCATCTAAGAGAGACTTTGCATGTTGATGTAAATCCTTGCTACAGGCTTTTGATTGCTCTGCTATGTGACTCCGGTTGGGGATATTTGTTTGTGCAGCAGTCACTCTGACGAGATTGTCTTGCCTCATTTGAGCAATCACTGCGTTGACTGAACTTAAGTAGTCGTGGGCAGATGATACGCTGAGAGAACCATCTTCAACTCGCTCTGCTAACTCTTCGGCATATTGGAGAATGTGGGAGTTTTCAATTTTCCGAGAATCATTGATTGAAAAGTTATCGACGCAGTATCTTGCAAACTTCTCGAACCGATCTGCATTTTGTTGTGCCGTGGAATAAGACGTTGTCTTTGATTCACAAGCTTCAGTCATTGCATTTCTTCCTGCACGAGCCATATCACGGCTGCGCAATCCGTGGTTTCTAGCTCCGGTATTGCCTCTGGTGAACATGCTGCTTTCCTAATTAAAACAAGATTGTTAAGAGCGGTGGCTTAGGCTGAGTATTCATACTTTGATGAAGCATCAAGCCTTGGATGTTAAGTGTTATTGCGCATTTCATACTTGCGCGTGTATTGCTCTTTTGTGTGAGGATGTCCGATCCTCTGCGTTATTCATTGGTATTGCTTTACGGTGGTTTGCAATCAATTTGTCTGGCGGCCACATCGCATGCTTTCAAAAGCTCCAACCCTATTGTTTGCCCGTATGTTGTTGGGCGTTTGCTTCGCAAACGCAGCCAAAGATGAGTCTATGCTCATATTTCGTGCATTTTCGTTTTTCGAAAAGGCATGGGAAGTCCATTTAATCAATGGCTTAGAGGTGGTCGTAGTGTCCGTCTATGTCGACATAGACGGACCATAGCTAGCGACTATCGTGAAATGCTGTATCCAAGAGTCAGTCAATGCACAGCGCATTTCACACAGAAAGTAGCGATGTTTAAACGACGTTTCAGTATTGCAACGCTTGGCGTTGTCATTGGTTCTTATCATTGATGATAAGCAGGAGGGTTGTAGTGAATTTAAGCACTACTTGAGTTCAAGACGCAGGCTCCTGTGGCTTACGTTTGTGCAACTCGAAAAAGTCAGCGACGGTTGCAGAGGTTAATTACTCATTTCTGAATAATGCTTCGAACTATGTCGAAAGTAGTTATTGACCTAGATATGAGAGGTCAGGCTCGCGCAGCATTTAGCTGGTTGTCAGATCTGGACAACGGCAGTGTCGATACGTCGATCCAAATCATTTGGAAAGAACATATCATTGGTTCTCTCCTAGCTTAACTTAGCTAAACCGCTGCATTTAGAATTAGTCAGGCAGTTTTGGGGCGTTTAAACGAATAAATTCAAAATGAGGCAGACTCGAAAGGTTATAGAGCAGTTATAAGTTCGTCTTTCGATCTTATATGCGACGGATGATCACACTAAGTAAGCACATTGTCTTTGACTTGATTTTAGTATGGTAATTAATATGAGATTGATTCCATATTTTGTGTTTTTAATCATCACTATTTTTCCAATGTTGAGGTGTGCATGAGAAATCGTTCTATTTTTGGGTGGAAGCTAAGCGAGAGTAGAGTTGTTTCTGTTGTTGAGCTTGAAAGTGGCACTCAGGATGACGTTGTTTGCCCTTGCTGCGGAGACTTCATGGTTGCCGCACATAGTAATAAAGGCATAGCTAGCTACTTACGCCATCAAAGTAACGCAGAATGTCGCTATTCGTATGAAACCCAGTTGCATTTGAGTGCAAAGGAGTTCATTGAACGGGAGAAGCTCATTCCTCATCCATATTCCAGTGGCATTTTTGATTCTAGTGATTGTGAAATGGTAGGAGTGAAAAATGTCCGTTTAGAGGTCTATCGAGACGGTAGGATTCCAGATATCGTCTGCCAGATTGGTAGGGAAGAGTATTATGTGGAAGTTACTAATACTCATGAAACCCCACCAGATAAAATAGTGGACTTTCGAAAGCAGGGTAGGAGTGCCCTTGAGTTATTTCTTGTTGGATTGGACTCAGATTCGCTGCTGAACAGCTATGAAAATGTAAAAGTTCAGATAACAGCATTAAATCCGCTAAATCCATTCTGGGATTTTATTGAGCAGCAAGCCGCGATGAGTATCAGCAAAGAAAGAAGTATGTTGTTGAGAAAGATAGCAAGGCATCGCAAACAAGTTCAAAGAATCACTGATAACATTTCTGAGCGTGAGGAACAGGCTGAGGAAAGGGTAGCCCGAATCAAACAAAGAGTTGAAAAGTGGCAAGAAAAAGAGCGGGAGCAAAAAGAGCTCTATACGCAGATAAAGTCCCTCGCGAATGACCTTCAAGTAGCGGTATTGCGGCTTGAAGAAGAGAAGTCATCTTTAAATCAAGAATTAGAACAACTCAAGCAAACCATTTATCTTAACAAGTTAGAAGCGGGAAGAATCATTAACAATGCGAGAGTTGAAGCAGAACAACAACGTGAAAAGGTTAGAGTAGAAGTTAGAGATGATGTTCTAGCTGAGTTAGCGTCGGAAATAGAAGATGCTAGAAAGAATGCTCAAGTGATTACCGAGAATGCTCTAAAGCAAGAGCTATCAGTGGTTGAAAGCGCTCAAAGAACAGCGCAACAAATATTGGATGGAGCGCATTACAAAGTCACGAGTGAGCTTGAGGCTGCACTAGATAGAAAAGGTGTATCAAGTGAAGCGTTGACCGAGTTAGAAAACCGTGTCAAATGGTTAAGGCAAGAAACGGAGAGTCTAGAGGAAAAGAAAGCTGAGCTAGAGAGTGGTGTAAATTTAGATGAACTTTGGAGTAAGCAACAACACTTGTTGGATTTGATTGGCAAGGAGACAAACCGTTTGAATGAGCTTAAAGACGTTGGTGATAAATATGTCAAGATCATTAATGATATTGCCATAGATTTTAAACAACTAGATATTGCGGAGTATGCCTCTCTTTTGCCTGAACGTATTCAAAAGAAAATAAAAACTCATCGAATGATCTTAGAGATGCAAAACTCAATAGAATACGAGGCGTTGTAACTAGCGGTATGTGCTTTGGAGTCTATGACTGTTACCAGCATTCGAGCAGAATAGATATTGATTAGCTCTGTTCCTACTCAGATCAGTGATAGGAGCCTTTTCTACTATACTTACCTTAATGAGTTAAAACGGGACAAGGTAAATTTAGCTAGGGTGTATGCGTAATGAAATGCTTTTTTCTACCCAACTTGTAAGATGAGCATCAATTCAGAGATTTATATTTCTAGGTGTTAGGTCTCACTCCCGCCACATTCTTGAAAAAAGACGTCCTAGGACGTCTTTTTTTATGCCTATTATACTTCTAAATCAATAAGTTATCGTCCGATAACGTCCAAAGATGTCCTAGTTCGTTCGCCATTTTGGGGTATGACAAAGTGTATGTTTTAATCTTTCCCGACTTCGGGAATATACCATTTGAACTTGATTTGCTTAGCTCCTATTCAAGTGATTAGGAACTTAGGAATTACATGAGTTACAGCTTTGATTCTCCATAAATCAATAGCTTAGGGTTAAGTGGTATGACGCGAAAAACTTAACTTTTTCTGAGTGTAGCTTAGTCATACCAGGGGGCAATATGTCGCACTTAATACATCGTCTGAAAGACAAGGAAATCGAACAAGCACAGGGCCGAGATCGAATCTATCGTTTACCTGATGGCGGTGATCTCTATCTACTGGTGAAACCCAACAGCCTCAAATACTGGGAGTTTCGTTACACAAAGCCAGGTACAAAAAACAGAACCTTCTTGGGGTTGGGTAGCCTAGACATGCTCAATGTTGATGGTGCTCGTGACAAAGCGTTTGAGATGCGCAAACTTCTGAAGGAAGGTATTGACCCTAAATTAGACAGGATCGAGAAGAGGACCCAGATTCAACAAGAGCAAGCTTGTACATTCAAGTCAGTCGCTGATGAATGGGTTAAGACCAAGACGAAACTAAAACCTAAGACCGTCCAAGGTAACTGGAGAAAGCTCGAGCTTTATGCTTTTCCTAAGTTCGGTGAGATCCCGGTTAAGTCACTGACGCCAATAATAGTTCAGGACGTGTTTAGGGCCATTGCTCGTAGAGGCAAGTTGGAGACAGTAAAACGCACCATCCAGTTGGTAAATGAAATCATGCGCTTTGCTATCAATAGCGGCTTGATCCAACACAATGTTCTATCTGGAGTTGGAGAAACGTTCGCTTCTCCAGATGTAAAACATATGGCCGCACTTAAACCTGATGAACTAACAGAGTTACTACAGACAGTTGCAACTGCAAATATGCAGCTGGCTACCAAATGTTTAATTGAGTGGCAGCTGCACACCATGACTAGACCAAGTGAAGCTGCTGGTGCTCGCTGGGATGAGATTGACATAGAAAATCGACTCTGGATTATTCCAGACACACGGATGAAAATGAAACGTGAACATCGCATTCCATTGACCGATCAGACTATCGCCATACCGGAGCGCATACATCCTATTAGTGGGCATAGGGTACATGTCTTCCCCTCTATGCGCTTCCCCAAGCGGTCTATTGACTCTGAGACTATAAACAAGGCGTTGGGGCGTATTGGATTCAAAGATCGCACTACTGCGCATGGCATGCGCTCTCTCGCCAGTACGACGTTGAATGAAAGAGGTTTTGACCCGGATATTATTGAGGCTGCTTTGGCTCACCAGGATCGAAATGCTATTCGTTCCGCTTACAATCGGACAGATTATCTGGAACGTCGACGAAAAATGATGGAGTGGTGGAGTAGTTATATTGATGATGCAGCAGTAGGTTCGTTGTCAGTAACAGGTGCTGTACATTTAAGAGCGATCGGTTGAATTCATGATAAATGGCAATTTAGGGCTTAGCTGTAAAGCCCTAAACTTTTTCCATTTCTACTTCTGCTAACTACACGCAGATTTCAGTAATACGATTTTCACCAGTGGGAAGGCTTTCTAGTTTGACGTAGCCTTTTTGCTCCATGTGATTGATAAAATTCATGAAGGTTTTGAATTCCGTATTATTCACTTGAAAACTTGGGTCTAGAGCTTTCATCCTGTCATTAGCAATGGAAACGTTACTTGGAAGTTTGCTCTGGTTCATATTCCTGACGGCGCTGATAAAAAGCTTATCAAGGTTACCCACTACAGAAGTATCTTTTTTAGGAAGAAAATCTTCGACGAACAATAAGTTGTCGAATGACTTAGCGATAATCGCTCTATCTTTGTCGGATTTTTTGCAGACTAACCATACTTCTCTACCGAACTTTCTCAGTTTATCTGCGATTACAGTAAAGTCAGAATCTGTGGTCATAAAGCAATATCTATCAACTCTCGGGTTATCAAGGTGCAGACTTTCAAAGGCATCCAAGCTGAGTAACAAATCTGCTCTGTTCTTCTCTTTACCAATTTTTGGCGTATCAATAATATTGAAATTATGCTCTAAGATTTGAGTTTTCAGTGATTTCTTTGCTGTCGCTTGGTTCCCATAAGCCGACTTAATTGTGAATATACAGTTGTACTCGTCGTCAGCGCTGAGGAAAGAATTCATTACTTCTTCAAGCTGAAAGTCGCTAGCTGCTATGTTTTCCATATCAATGTAAACAGCGATATTAAAGTTCTTCTTTTTCATCAAGTTGTGTCCCGGAAAATAAATTCATGAAAGGGTTAACTAGGCAGCGACTTATCCACTGCCTTAACTGTTAGTGTTTTTTCAGCTCGTAACAGAGCCTGAAGCCTGTCTTCATGCCTTTGTATTTTCCGGTTGAATCTTGAGGTCCACTTGCCCTCAACACGTAATTGTCCAAATAGAACGAAGAGAGGCTAGCTGAGCGGATCTGAACCCCTTCTAGTAGCCACTCACAAAAGAAATTTGAATCAATAAATCGCAATCCGTTCTCTTCGATATTGTGAAGAGGTTTTGGATAGCGAAGGTGCAAGTTGTCAAAGTCATTTTGAGCCATGTAGGGTGGGTGAGAATCATACTTCTCACCTGATGTGCTGATGAATGTCATGTCACTGTCTTGACCACGTTTTGGTTCTGACCAGTTTTCTCCTCTCAATGACTTGTATTCTGAGTAGCTAAGAATACGAAGAGGAACCCCCGTTTGTTTCTCCAGCCAGTTAATGTAGGCTAGGACGTCAAAAAATGTACATGATGCTGGCAGAGTGATATCACTCTCGCTATTGACTGGGGCAAGTGAATCACCTTGACGGCTTTTGCTGTATTCTGCGTTTTCTTTTAGGAAGTTGATCAGGTCACCAATCGTTATGAGTTCGGAGACCATCATTTCTTTTTCATCGATGGATACTTGTTTGAAGCCATCTAGACGAACGTTAGAACTTCTATGCTCTGGGTGATAAACCCCTTTATATTGATAGTACTCACGTAATATGGTCTGAATGCCGGGGTAGTTGGACACCGTGCCACCATTAAGATAGTAGTGCTTTTCTGAGTTATGTCCATCTAGTTCTCTATTACCTTCATATTCGAAGTAGTACCAACGCTCAAAGCGGTAATTTTCGATGAAGCTTGGAATATCAGCTCGTTTCAAATTGTTCCCAAATAGCTGATGGTTGAACACTTTGCCACGTTGATTTTTGATGACAAAATCATAGTTACCGCGATCATCTGACAAGAAAATCAAATTCTCATTGTAAGGCAGAACATTGACCCAGCCGGCGTTGCCTTCGCCTATGCGTTTAGTTAGTAACAGTTGCAGGTATTTGTCCGAATTTAAATCTCTTTCAACATTTTCAGTTGGAACTGTATTTGGGGCATAAAGCTTTATGTATTCTGACGGTGAAGGAATATCTGTTAAAGAGTTTCCGAGAAGATGGTAAATACTACTAGACCAGTTTCGGTTTTTTAGAAGGATGAGATCTAAAATCTTCACAGAGACCTGTTGGTATCGTTTTTCCCTTTTCTTTGGTTCCGTCTCTTTGTTGTTTAGAAAATCTAAGAAGTTAGGGAGGCCCGTTTGATCCAATAAGCGCACTGTAATTTCTGTTGTTACATCGAGTTTAAGCAAATACTGTTGACGGTCAGATAGGTGAGAAATATCAAAATTATCGTCTATTGCTCGCTTGATATGATAATTGCCTAATATAATATCAGACCAGTCACTATCTTCATTGAGAGCGTCGTATAAGTCTTGACTGTGCCAACTAATTGGACCAGAAAAGTCAAAATCATGCCCGGTGAACAGCTTCTTAGGAGTCGGGCCTTCAAAGAAGAATAGTCGTTCAGAAACCTGCTGGTGGCTGAAAGGGAAATACAAATTGTAATCTCCGTCTTTCGTGTGCTTGAGAAGATTTTTGCGTTTTCTAAGGTTATGTTTGGCCATAAACGGAAGTAAGCTTCCGTTGTACTCTTTCTCGTAAGCGGCAAATCCACCAGTTATTCCAAGACGTTTAGCAATGGCGTTTAGTTTTGTTGTATGGGTGATTTTTTCACGGTCACGCGATGTTCTTTTCGCAGAGATTTTGAGTTCTGCTGGAGACAGTCCTGTTAAGGGAACAATATGGAATTTCTCTAACGGGATGTATGTAGTTGGGATTGAGTTATTAGTCATTCTAAAACCTTTAAAAAGAAGCAAGCCCCATCACAGTTTAGTGACGGCGTACTTCCGGCTATAAGGTCCGAGAATGATGGTTTGATCGTGAGTGGTAGTGTCTTTTTCTTCAACGATGTGAGTGCTTTGTTTTGTAAGAAGTACATTACAAACCGCGGGTAAGCCTCAGCCCTTTGCGTATAACCTAAATTGAAATATTGGCTAAGTCAATAGATTGTTCGTGTTAATCTCCATCACTTATTTGTTTTCCAAACTACTCTCCGGAATTGTTACTGGTAGTCTAGCTAGTGCTTTTTATGACTTACAAAACATTAAGTTGCTGCTATTTCTGCTACTAATAGCAACAAATAGCTATAGTTTTAAGGGCAGAGAGCTACATGATGAAAAGACTCCATCGACTTGATGAAGTCGATTCGGGTACTTCGATTGGTGATAAGTTGGGAAATGCCTTGAGCTTGACATTCCAGTATTGATCCAAGTTCCGGCATCCATGGATGTATGGGCGATAGACCCAAAGTTAAACCAGTTAACGAAAAAGGATGTTGTTTTAAGTGAGTCAAACGTTGTTACGCAGCTTCCGCTAAGAATTCATCTCTTAGGTGGGCAATCTTTTCCTCCTTCAAAGAAACCTCATATTCACACTTCGAATTTGGCAGCATCAACAAAGTTAGCGCATGTCGAATACTTGCAGTTGAAGCACAGCGATATCCCTAGGTTACTGGCGCTTCACCAGTTGAGGCTTGATAAGTTTGATGCTGTTTTCGTTTACGACAACGAGACTTGTAAATACAGTTTGTGCAAGTCTGTGCCTGTATCAAGATATAGTTTTAGTATCGATGAAACTGATAGTCGAGCGAACCTTGAAAGCGCTCTAATAGGAAAGATCAAGTTTTCGGACCGAGAGTTGGATTATGTTCTTTGTAACCAATACAGTGGAGAAGAGCAGTATAATCACCCGGTTGATATCGTCGAAACTTGTTCTGTAACTCAGTCGGAATGTTGGGTCTTGGAGGAGCATCTATCAACGGCATTCGTGGAGCTTTCAAAAGCTGCTTTTGAACTTCTGGAAATGGGGGAAAAAGCCCATACTTACTCAGCAAGCATAAGTGTTTCAATCCAAAGCATGTCAAGGATGGTGGAACGCGGACTATTAACCTTATTAAGAGCGAGGGCGGAAGTGAAACCTTCAACAAGCTCAAGGATATTTTTGAGCGATATTGGGTTGATATGTCGATAAAAGGTAAGGACGAAGCACGCAGGGTGACTAAAGGTGTCATCGAGACTCTTGAGAATGAGATAGGTTCCTTGTCTAGTAATGTAGTTGGGGTTGAAATGATATTGAGACCGGATAAATACAAATAAATTGAAAAAACTTTTTAGGAGTCCAGAGCCTTGTCCCCAAAGGTTTAAGGATTCCGTTTATAGGGATTTCCTATCGTTAGCTCCTTTTTCCTATTCCCTGGCTTAGTGTTTACTTCTCCCATCAAATCAATTTGGGAGAAGCAATATGCAAAACCACCACACACCACTTTCAAACAAAATCCTTCGCTTGAAAGACATAGCGTTGCTGACCGGCTTGTCGCGGTCAACTATTTATGACAAACAAAACCCTAAGTCCCCGCGGTTTGACTCTACATTTCCTCTGAAGATCCAGCTTGGGGCACGAGCTGTTGGCTGGCGAGAAAAGGACATCATAGAGTGGATCAACTCTATGAGATGTGGACCTACTCGGACGTCCCTATACCCCTAGGCGGGGCTTAGCGTCTGTTGACAACTAATATGAGGGAAATGAAATGAGGTTCTTGAGACTAGGTGAAGTGAGAGAGAAAACAGGTTTAAGTAAATCAGCGATTTACAACCAAATTAAAAAAGGAGAGTTTCCGGTAAGTGTGCCAATTGGGTCACGAACAGTCGCATGGCTTGAAAGCGACATAAACGAATGGTTGGAATGGCGGGTACAGGTTCGAGATCGCGCTGTGAAAGGATTTTTTAGCTAATAAAGTCATATTTGGCTATAAATTTAACGTGGGCGGTTGTAGCACTTAATGTAGAGGTTACACATGAAAATTGGAAAGCTAGTTCAGGCACTGCTCCCCAAAGTACTGGAGCATTGCGAGCAAAAAAGTCACAACGAGTTCGAGCGTCTTTGTGATGCTGATTACTCCAAGCGTAACTTTAACCTTAACTTTCCATTTTTGGTTCCAATTAGCAGTCTTCCTTCGGATTTGTCTAAACGATACTGGACCAAAGTTTACTTGGTGCGTGGGCAAACTGTTCGTGCATGTAGCCAATGGTTTGAAAAAGATGCGGTTTACTTTGTTAAATACTTAAAACGAATCGGCATCGACTATGACCAATCTCAGTTGGAGATTGAGATACTTGAATCAAGAACAACACTCTCGCGCAAGCTATCAGCACCAACTGCTAGACCCAATAGCCGCTACCGTGGTAATGCGATAGGCAATGCTCAAAACCTATTAGTGCGAAATATTCTTAGTAACCTTGGAACAGAGCAGTTTTCTGAAGAGGATTGGCAGGCAACCAAAGCCTACTTCAACCATCAATGTGCTTATTGTGGAGAGTCAAAGGAACTGGTTATTGAGCACGCAGTCCCTATTAATAAGGTTTACCTAGGAGAGCATCGTCTTGGGAACTTAGTACCTAGCTGTAGAGAATGTAATAGCGCAAAGGCAAGCAAAGATTTTCGTGAGTTCCTAGAAGGGCGGGATGACAAGATTAAGGCGATTGAATCTTATATGGACGAGAAAAACTACGTACCTCTTGAAAACAACGAGCAGGTATCAATGATTCTCGAGATGGCCTATCGAGAGGTCGGCACAGTGGCTGAGCGGTATATCACAATTATCAACGAGCTATTTGTTAGTGACGATGATTCTCAAGGGCTTTAACTACTCAATGAGCTAGTTATGGTTGATAAGTGGATAAACAGCTTCTCCCCAAACCTTGTCTGCTGAGTCCATCATGATTTCAATAATACTCGGAACCAGTTTTTCTAGAATACCGCAGCAGTCTTTGAGCTGCTGCCTATTTGCCGAGCTCAAGTAAGTCGCTCCGCCATGGATTAGCTGGTTACGTAGGGTGTATAGGCGAGAAAACAGTATAGATAGGACTTTCGCCGTATCATTTTGACTCAGCGCTTTGTTGGCGGTGATTTTGGCTTTGCTGCGTTCGCTCTTCCAGCTATCTTCAGTAATTCTTCCTGCATGATAATCCCAATATGCCTGGAGGATAAACTCATTATCCAAGATGACTCGAATAGTGTTGGAGTACTCGTCCCAAACTAAATTGTGTAATTGCTGTCTCTGATCACAAGTGATGAGTTTTTCTAAGAACTTGCCATAAAGTCCTTGCTCGCCAAATTGTTGCCGTTGCTCAAACTCTTGCGCATAAGCAGAGTTGAAAGCGATCCACAGGAAAATAAACTTAGAGTCATCATCATCACAAAGTTCTGACTTATTCAGCCAGCTCAAGGCACGATGGACACGTAGGCTAAGGTTCTGTGGGTAGTCATCTCGTTCAACTCTTTGACGCTGTTTTAATACTTGGTAAGTTTGCATGTTGTCATCCAGAGCAATATTACTATCGTTCTGTTAGTATATAAGCAGTCTGATGCTTATAAATTGACGTGTTATGCAATTTTGGCAAGTAGATTTAACTAGAAGATTAGGTACTGTTTTATCTTTTCAAAGTTCCCCACGATAATCTGCTGACCTTTAGGGTTCGAATCTAGCACATTAATATCGATGTTGTAGGTATCGAGAACGTAGCGAACCAACGCAGCATTGGTTGGAATTGTGAGTGTGCCATTTTCCATACCGTAGTCATGGGCAACGACAGCGGCCTGAGCTTCCGTCAGTCTTGGGTCCGGTATCAACTCAATAGCGAGAGGAGTATTCCAACGGTCATCGTTGGACTTCCTCATTACATTTTTAGCCTCAAGGCATGGAATGCCTCTTATGCGGCTGAGCACAAAATCGCGATAATCTTTCGCATGTTCACAATAGGCCCGAACATGCCATCTGAGAGGGGTGCAAACTAATGTATGTGGTGAAATGATCCGCTCAACTTCAACGCCGTCTTTTAGTGATGTGTAGCTTATGTCGACACGTTTCTTTTCTCTGATAGCTTGAACTAAAGGACGCAAGACTTGTGGCGATATGTTGCGAGTAACTGGGCGAACCATAGCTGTATTCTCGAACCCCATATCAAGTTCATTAAATGTGATGGTCATATCTTCACTTCTCGAAAGAATGTGCAAATATTCATCAGCATGCCCCTTTGTTACTTGTGGGCCAAAGGTATCACTGGGCTTGTAGCCTTTCAGCTGTTTATCATAAACAAGGTTTCCTGGAGCGATATCGGCTAGATAGGTGTTGATGTCTTTCGATGCTTGCTGTCTGCCAATACCAAAGCTCTTAATCAGATGATTGGTTGTTAACCGTCCTTCCCACAGAGCGATGACTTCTATCATTCTGTAGCGGAACAGTAGATCCCAACGTATTGGCCATTTGCTCATCATCTAACTCCTGTCTATTTATGCGACGTGTGTATGTATTCAGTGTTTACCTGTAACCAACGACGACATAGTATTGATTGAGTGTTTTATCGTCAAGTTGATGGTCGGTTTACTGATAAGGAATTAGTCTGGAGTGAAGAGTATGAGTGCATTGCTGAAAACTTATTTGGAAATTGCAGGTCCAGGAGCGTGTATGTCTGATGAGGGCTTTTTGGCTCTAGTCGATGCTCAGACTGGCCTGGGTAAGACTTACCAAGCCACAGAGCTTCAACTTGAACATCTTATAGCTGATTCCAAGAAAACACTGATTTACGCAACTAACTTGAGAGTCAATGTAAAGGAAGCATATGAGGACCTATTAAAACGGATTGATAATAATAAGTCATTGAGTCAAAACCGTAAGGTATATCTAAAGCGAAATGTCATTCTGATCCAAGCTCAGGATACCTGTATAAAAGATCTATCCACTGATGATTGGACTATAGTTTTTGAAATCTTGGATGTGTGTGAGCGTCGGGAGATTAAAAAATCACTTGATAAGATAGAGTTACTGGAACAGGCCAAAAGTAGCAGCAGTTCTACAGTATTTGATGATGAACTGCGCACCAGATACGGAGCTATTTTTACATCACTTAGAGCATACCTTAGAGACAAAGATGGCTGGGATGTAAAAACAGATCACATTCTAAATCGAATTTTTCCAGCTCGGTTAATAGATCAAGAACAAACGCAGGTGCTTTTTCTGACCACATCAAAACTGCTGTATCCTTGGCATGCAATTCATCGTACGTACAGAATCAGTGATTTTCTTGAAAATTCACTTTTGATACTTGATGAGTTCGATCGTCAACAAAGTGAATTTTTAACTCATCTGATAAATGCGGTTTCAGATTACGACATCATTGCGTTGACTCGTAAGTTTTACTCGAGCTTTGATAGTTTCAAGATCCAAGGTTCGCCAGAGTTTAGTGGGGTGGATAAGTGTTTTGACCATTTTCGTGTAGCGCTGAAAGATCACAAACATAAATGGAAAATACACTACAGACCATTTATAACAAATGCGACTATTCAAAAAGGGAGTGAAAACCAAAATCGTATTTTTACTCTATTGTCTGACCGAATGTCGATTCATGCCATCAACTTTAAGCATGAGGATCTACGATCGAACATCAATCATCTAAAGGGTAGTCACGAAATTGGGCCTACTGGAAAAGAAAGTACCATTCAATTTGTCAATAATGGTGCCCAGTTAGTTCGAACCTTTTGCAACGGTATGTTGAGTGCCATCCTCACGCTTAAAAAGAATTTGGAAGACTCTAACGAACCTAGATCTTATACAACCGAAAATTTGGTTGAGAAAATACTGAACAATCTTGGTTTGGTTGAATTGACCAACAGCATTATGTCTTTGATATCTGCACGTTTAAGCTTCACAGTTCAAAATGAATACAAATCTTATAGTTTCCATGATAGTGGTTATGAAATTGCTAATATTTCTAAGTTCAGCGAGACGGACAATACTGCTATAGCAACAACTTTCGACTTAGCGCTAACTTCAACAGGGCTGTTAGCACATTGGGTTTTTGCTGGCGCCAAAGTTTTGGGTATCAGTGCAACAGCCACTAGCGAAACGGCCATTCATAATTTTGACCTTAAGTATTTAGAGGATGTGTTATCTGATAGGTTAATTCGGCTCAACGAATCACAGAAGTCAGCGATTCAGGATGAATACTACGCAAAGCGGAGATATACGGAAAATGGAATCAACATTGATGTAACAGGTATATCTCAGCGAGTTGATTGGGGTGGTGTTGGGTTGCTGTATCAAGAGTTTAAAGGAACAACATATTTTCCTCAGTTATTGGAGATGGAGCTGTGCCAACTCTTGGGGGTTGATAAGCCTACAGATCTATCTTTCGCGCTAAGTAGGGTGGATAAGCTGGTTGGCTCCATCAAACGATTCTCAGAGCATCCAAGTAATCGATATCACTTCTGCATGCTCAACAAAAGTTACAAGAGCAGAGAGTTTTTTGAGTTCATGGCCTTTGTTGGGGAAAAATTCGATGTCACGATTTTCGAGAACATAAATGCTGCGTCATTTAGAAATGAACAGTTTCAAGGTGTATTGGAATTGTTGGAAGGTACGGATAAGAAAGTAGCAGTAATCACAAACTATCAGGCAACAGGTGCTGGATTATCTCCATCTTACGAGGTTCCGAACGGGCATGATCTTGTTTATATCGGTCCAGAGGGCAGTGAGCCAATACAAAATAAGACAGACATAGATTCTATATATTTGGAGCAACCAAAAAGCCTGATAGGAAGCCATCTACATGACAACCTATCAACAGCAGAACGAGATCTAGCCATTAAGAAAAATATTCATGATGCCTTAATGCTGCATGAAAAAGGAATTATTGTCGCCAACGAGGTCAAGGGGCAGTTGAAATGGTTTATCTCTTCTAAAGTAAACGGAAGAGCGGTTGGATCGATGATTAAGACATATAAAGGTAGTGAGGATTATCGATATGCTGTGTATCGGTTCATTGAGCAGGCGCTTGGAAGAATGTGTCGAACAGAGTGGAAACAGAAAGAGATCTCAATCATGTACGACGCAGAAGCGGATTTTATCGAAGCTTTAGCCAAAGATAGCCGTGATCTTTCCTATCTGTCTTATGAGTATCAAGAGTTGATCACGGAAGTGAAAAAGAAACATCGAGTGTTTGCAGAGGAAAAACAACGTATTTCATATCATCCTAAAGCATCTCGCAACTATGCTCACATTCAAAGGCTTATAACCAGTGTGTATGAGCATCAGAACCCTAATGCGATAGGTCAGTATGAAAGATTAAGGTACTGGATGCTAAAGAAGCCTGCTATGGATCAAGCTCCAGTAGGTGAAGAGGTTCGTTACTATATTGAACCTAAAGAGAGCCTAGGCAGGTATCAATACCAAATCCAATACTCAGACGAAAAAGGTATTACGGAAATATTCGTTGATCCAGCCGATGTCGCTGGTTTACGTGAGGTTTCGGAAGTCTCGGCACGTTTGTCTATTTTATTAAAAAATCCTTTGGTCGCAGCGCACTTTAATGAGAACCATTTTGCAGGTTCATTCAGTGATGGCAAATATGTTCTGGCTCCAGCCATGTTTGATTTATACATGGGCGCTGTGGGCGAGGAGGCAGTCTCTGCTGTACTAAAGCATTTTGAGTATGAAATACAAGGTATGCCAGAGGGCTGTATTGAATGGTTTGATGGTTATCTAGCAGTTGGTAACAGAATTCTGTTAGTTGATGTAAAGCATTGGGATCTGAATATTGGGTGCTTGATTTACGACAATACACTTCAGAAGTGTCAGGCTAAGTTATTGGAAATCAGAAGCAACCCTCCTCAAGAGTTTCAAGGTAAGGTTATCCAGGCGCTATACATCAATACGATTTATGACGATAAGCCAGGTGTGGTTACTCGGAAATTTTCTGAAGAAAATGAAATGTTTGTGGAGCATGCAATAGCAGCTGATGCGGATGTTATCGAAATCCCAGGAATTATCGACAATGTGACAGGCACGAACAACGTTCCACCAATGACCCAGTTACTTGAATTATTAGACCAGTTTTCGGAGTGAAGAAGATGAGCCGAAGTTTAACCACCCTCATTGACCTAACCTTTGATTTTGAAGCGTTGAATCAAAAGTACGTCATTTACAAAGTGTCATTGGACAAAAGCATGGGAAAGGTAGATTACGCGAAGCAACTTAGCATCGTGGAGCGAGCTTCGATGCCTAAGGCACTTATAAAGCACTCTGGTAACTACTGGGTATTGCGTGGCAAACAAGACAAAACTAAGCCTGAATCAACAGAGGTTGCTTTTGAGCGCGTGAGATTTGAAGACTGCGACCAGTTGTTACTGGGGCGTCTTTTTGTACGAGCGCTTGGCAAAGTGGCGTCAAGTCAGTTTTTTTCAGGGCTTGGAGAGACATTTCTTTTTGTTGAGTCAGACAAGTTCTTTGAGCATAACGTGTACAAATGCTTAAAATTTGATCTTAAAGAGAGTGTGCGCTTTAACTCCTTATTCATTTCTATAGATGGCACAACATTTTCGCCAATAGAAACGGCTTATAAGCCAGTAAGCTATATTGAGAAACAAACTAAATTTGAGTTCGACATGGAAAGCGGGCTATTGCGACGTAACCCAAAGGGCAACCTCATTGTGCATAGTCCAGGGAAGAAAAAGTTCACGACAAATGCCATCGACATTACTGGTCAAGAACCGATTTCGCTTCAAAGGACGAAAACCGGCGCCATTTATCAATTCGTAAATCTGATGAACACGCATTTCTCTGGTGGCTTATCGCTTCAACTAAAGCCTATTGAGGCTAGTTGGCGTGAATATTATAAAAAGCGCGATGTTGAAAAGGTGTATCAGCGTATCTATCAAGTTATCGATGATGCTGGTGGTCTACAGATTGCGAACGCGTCGTTAAAAGGGGGTGGCTTTGAGAAGCTAAAAGATCAGCAATGGCCAATACAAGTTGAATTTATTGAAGTTGCAGATATCGATGCCAGAAAGCCATTACTTGTCGTATTAGATAGTGCTGAAGACTATGAAAAAGCAGGGCTATCCGATCCTAAGGCGGTTTTTTATACATCAGATAGAGTGACACAAGGTATCTACAACTCAACAATTACCTCTGTACGTCCCAAAGCGAGAGGAAATGAGCTAAGCCCGATCATTGATGCAGTGGTAAAAGAAATGGCGATTAAACAAGAGTGCTTGCTAGGTCAGTTTCTTGTTCAACCTCTAACTGGGAACTACTGGTTTGCCGAGAGAGAAGACCCTAAGTATCGCGACCAAGAGCCGGTTTTTCATATCTTGAAATGTGATAACGGAGCCTTCAAGTATGAGCAGCAAGATGAGTTTTATTTTGATGAGCTCAATATAGAACTACCTGAAAAGCAGCGCTATTTCGAAACGCTGAACTATGTAATCGATATGTCGCAGTTACCTCCTCAAATCTGTACCATTGTTCATGAAGAAATTGCCGCAATTCCGGATGCCGAAAAGCTATTCAAAGTACTTGAACATCTAAAGGAGAGTAACCTGCGAGGCATAAGCCGTGGATTTATCGATACTTACCTTTCAGATGCTGCCTACTTGAACGATCCAATACATGGCAAGCTCAAGTCCATGTTGGAGACACATACGCTGCAGGAAGAGTTTTACAAAGAAGATCTTAAAGCTGCCAAGATTGGGTACCGCTCGACCGCTGAACAAGCACTGATTGATGGCTATTTTGAAGAGACTGGTGTGATGCTTAATTACTCGTTGAAAGGTGGACATAACGAGTACCTCGAAGCACTAACGGGGCACTTCTACGATGCCGAACATTCTGCTTATTTTGTTGGTAGTGAAAAAGGTGGTTTTAAGTTTAGCCGGGGGCAGTTCAATCATATCAGGTATCTTGAAGGCCCTGATGAACTAAAGCAACTTTGTTTGAATTTAACGAAGAGCTACTTTGTGCGCAATAAACTAGCGACAGTCAAACCTTTCCCATTTAAGTACTTATCGGAATGCCGAGAAGGTCGCAAATGGTCGAAATGAGTTTCGATTGGCAATTGAATATAGGGAAAACTAAATCGTTGGTGATTAATTTTCTTTTTAGCTAAAAGATCAACGACATCGAAGTATTTGAATATCTACCAATAAGGAATACTGAAAGTCTTAGTGACATAGCGCTAGATGATCTCTGAATTAATTAAGAATATGTGAGTGAGTAGTGAGCCGACAAAAAAGTCTAATTGGGTGGATAGATTTTTCATCCACAGAGCGAGAGCGTGTATCTCAAGTGTTATCCATGTTACAAGAGAAAGGTACACTTGATGAGTTGGGTATAGGACAAATTAGGGATGCCTTTGCCGATCAGCTTTTTCCGGGTTTTTCTACTATCCAAACCCGCGCTAAGTACTTTGTCACTATCCCATATATCTTTCACGACTACCGTAAGTTAGATCCCTATGAGAGGCCCCCTCTTGCTGAATACATTAGCCAGCAAGAAGATAAATTAGCTAGGTGCTTAGTCGAAAACCATCGACATGATATGCCTGATGGGATCATTGGAAAAGAAAGCCTAGAGAAAGGAGTGGCTCGGAAGCCTTCTTCTGTCTACTGGAATGGACTGCGCCAGTTATCTATCGCTAAAACAGAACTGTCGTTAAGAGAGTTTGTTAATCAGTACCAAGAGCTAGCAAACAATAAGACCAAAGCCCATGTTGATGACGATGGGCAGCATTCTGATATCGCTCAACTGATGACGAAACCCGATGGTTACTGTGAATCTTGGTTAAACCAAGTGTCAATAAAACTTACACGGAATGAAGCTGATTACCTCAAAAATAAACTACAGCTATCGAGTAAGATTGAACATAGTGTCCCCGCTCAGTTATTCAAGCACAACCTTGTTGGTGAAGCTTTGCAAGTGGCTGATATGGATGTCCATAATGGTTGGCAGGCAGAAGCCCTTTATGAAAAGTTAAAAGACTCGCCTATTTCCGAACAAACGAAAACATGTTTTGAAAACGCGCTGGAATTTAGTTTTGTTCTTGAAGGCGCGCATATTCGTTACAACATCCTCATAGCCCAACGTGCCAAAAATATCGAACAGATTGAACAGTGGAATGAAGAGTTTGATGTTTGGTTGAATCAAGCTCATAAACAGCGGACGAGCTTTGAACAGCAGAGCATCGATAACTGGTATGAGTTTGCTTTCGGACCACATAAAAGCGCAAACAAACGTACACGTCAGTTTATCGAAAACTGGTGTAGCTTGATTCGCGAGAATGCCCCTGTAGATAAGTTGGATGCATGTGTTAAGCAGCAAGCGATAGCAAATAAAGGGGTAAGGTGTTTGCTGAAAAAAGCCCTCAGTGAAAATCAAAAGTGGGTTGGAATGCGCAAACTAGAATTTCGTTGGCCTTCTGCCAGAGTCATTTTACAAGATATCCAGGAGGGGCTAGATGTTAGTGCCGGATAAAAATCGCTTAGATTATGGCGAACAGCTTATTGCTCCCGAGGGTTATGAGCTTACTCATGCTATCGCCACGACGTATAGCTTGGATCTAAATACCTTGTTGACGGTGCCAATTGCCATGTGTTTTGGCCATACCTTAGAAGGCTCGGTTGAACACATGAGAATAGCGCTGTTGGAAGCGTTAGGAATGCTGGGAGATAAACTTACGGTTTTCTACCAACAAGGTAATATTAAGTTGCCAGATAAGTACAACAGCTTATTTGGCTTGTTGGAACGCAGCCTAGTGCCTGTAGTTCCAAACGCAGGAGAGTCAAATTCAGCGTTTTCGTCGTTTCACCCGAAATTGTGGTTATTGCGATTCGAAAGCCCAGATGAAACTAAAAATGTAAAATACCGCTTGATAGTGTTGTCACGTAACTTAACGTTTGACCGCAGCTGGGATCTCAGCGCTGTTATTAATGGAGAATCAAGAGGGAAGCGCAAGCCAGCCAATCGTCCATTGATTGACTTTTTTGATGAGCTTTACCGCGGCTCATCAACGCTTTCATTTGATGAAGTGATTGATCCAGAAGAGCTAATTAGGGTGCATTGGGATAAACCAGATAACATCAGTAAACTCGGCTTTCTCTCTACCATTTTTGATGATGACAATAAACGACAGCATCCAATTCGTTTAGAGCATGGTAATCAAGCCATGCTTGCCGTATCACCTTTTATTCGAGGAGGCGGCAAAGTCGGGGCTTTAGACTGGCTTAGTACCTTTGCTCCTGATGACCAACGTTACTTATTTAGCCGTAAAGAAGAGCTTGATATGGCGGGCGAGAAAGCGTTGGACGGTTGGCACTGTTACGCACTTAACGAACACCTCGTCGATGCGGAAGAAAATGAGGAAATGGACCAGTCCTTATTTGTCGAAAACGACCTCAACTTGCATGCTAAGTTATTAGTTGTCGATGAAACTGATTCTACTTCCAGCTGGCACCTTGGTTCTGCGAATACAACGCAAGCGGCGATAGGAGACGCCTCCAATAGTCCGAGAAATAGTGAATTTATGCTTCGTTTAACGGGCTCCAAGGACCACATTGGTGTTCATTCACTGATTAAGCAATGGGTTAATGAGCATGGCTCAGGCTTATTTACAAAACATGAGTTCAACGAATTAGAAGAAACTGAAGGTGAAGACTCTGATCGAGCACTTCGTCTATTAGAGTTCAGCCTAATTAGTACGGATTGGAAGCTCAACGTTGATTTATGTGGTGATGGTGAATATCAGCTGACCTTGAATGGGGCTTTGGTTGAGACTCCCGAGAGGTTTGACGTTAAGGTTTCGACATTGAGTGCGTCACAGCCTCGAGCCCTAGCTCGAGAGGTTATTTGGGATAGCCTTAAACTCTCCCAGATTAGTGCACTAATTCACCTCGAAATATCAGAAAATGATTCAGTGGTTAAGAATTTAGTAGTTAAAGCTGAAATAACGAATGATTTTGAATTGGATCGAGGCAAGGCAATTACTAATGAATTGCTCGAAAACCGCTCACAGTTTATGAGTTATATCGCGATGCTGTTACATATCGACCCAAGTAAGCAAGATTTGATGAACAGTGAGGGCAAGGGAGACGGTGAGGGGGCGGGTGGCGTGTTCTTTACCAAAGACAGTGTGATCTACGAAAAGTTGATGCGAGCGGCTGCGTTAAGTCCGGATTTGTTAGAAAGAATTGATCGTTTACAAGCGCAAGTCGATGAAAAGATCATTCCAGATGAATTCAAGACGTTATGGGGCGTCTTCTCGTCATTTGTACCATCCAAGTAGTAGTTAATAAATAGTTGTAAGAATTATAAGAACACGAAGTAATGACACAAGCGATCCTAGAGCAACTAAACGGTGTATTGACTGGCCTTAAAGATTTTCAAAAGGCAACGGTAGACCTAGTTATAAATAAGTATCAAATACCCGAACATAGCCACAGAATACTGGTTGCTGATGAAGTGGGGTTAGGAAAAACTATCGTCGCGAAAGGTGTTATCGCTCAATTACTGAAAAGACATTTAGGGTCCAACACGACTACACCGATGCGTGTCATCTATATCTGTACCAACCTTGCATTGGCAGATGAAAATCGCCAAAAGCTGGCGCTCTTTAATGGTGAAGATGCAAAGCGATGGGTGAAACCATCAACATTTGGGCGTTTGGTTGAACTGGCTTTAAAACCGAAAAAATCTGAATTAAACGATGAGCATGTCATTGAAGTTTGTACGTTAACCCCTTCGACTTCTTTTACGTTGACTGCTGGATCGGGTAACTGCCGGGAAAGAGCGATCTTAGCGGTTCTATTGTCTCAAACGACGAACTTATGTGAAGTTGTGGAACCAATTCGTCAGCTATTCAAAACCAACCAGATTACCAAAGAGGGCCGATGGGAAAAAGAATTGGGGGAACTGGATAAGGATTTTGACACTGAACCGTCGGTGTTATTAGAGCTTGAAAGCAGCTTGAGCAAGCCTTGCGAATCTACAGTGTTAAGAGAACACTTTTCATCGCTACAAGATGCGGCGCTCTACTTAGCTAATTGTTGGAACAAAGACTCAGGCGAAACCGAAGAAACTAGCCATCTATTTTACCATTTTAGAGTGGAAATTCGTCGACTGGTGGCGCGCTGTTGTGCTGGAAGCTTGCAAGCAGACTTGTTCATCCTAGACGAGTTCCAACGCTTTCAGTCGTTAACAGATCAAAGCTCCGATTCCGAAGAGTCGTTAATTGCTAGGCAGGTATTTAGTGATAAGGACAAAGTCAAAAAAGCAAAATCCAAAGTACTTTTGTTGTCGGCAACGCCTTTTAAAGCGATGACGACAATTAACGATGAGGACGATGAAAGCAGTCATCATGAACAATTGCATAAGTTACTCGATTTTCTATCGCACAATGACGTGGACTTTGTTTCTCAATACGAACTGAAGCGTAATCTGCTTCATGGGGACATGCTAACCCTGTCGTCTGGCAATGCAGATTTTGAGTCCATCAGCGATACTAATGCGCGTTCAGTCGAAAAGTTACTGCGAGAATACATTGCCAGAACTGAGCGGAGCCAAATTAGCAAAGGCTTTGAGCAGCTTATTTATTCCAATGAACTATGTTGTGGTTCTGACTTTAGTGTTGAAGAAGTCCAAGGTTACCGAGCGATCGAAGCGTTAAACGCAGTGCTGCCTAAAGGGCGTGGAGGTGTATCTCTTATCGAGTTCGCTAAGTCAGCACCTTGGGCTATCTCCTTCCTAAATGGTTATGCTTTTAAGGAACTGTACCACCGCAATATCAATAACCCTGATGTACGTAAGCTACTTGGAAAGCACCGAAGCAGAGAGCACACTCACGCTTGGCTCTCTCATGCGAACATTCAAAACTATAGATTGAACGTTGAACAAAGTGCCCCGAATGCAAAGATCAAAGCATTAAGTAAAGTGATTTTCGAAGGTTCGCCGGAGAACTTGCTTTGGTCCCCACCTTGCAAACCTTACTACCAATTTGACGGTGTATTTAAAGGGAATGAACATTTTACTAAGACGCTGCTATTTTCATCGTGGGCGCTTGTGCCAAAGGCTTTAAGTTGCCTGTGGTCTTATGAGGCCGAACGTCGAGTAATAAAAGGGAAGGGTAAGAGGCCGCAGTACCATAGTGATAAAAACGCTTCACCTTTACTTCGATTTGAAGGGAAATCAACTCTCAACGTATGGCATTTACTTTATCCTTGTAAGTCGCTAGCCGATGTGTCGTATTTGGGTGGGAGCCTAGATGAGGTATTGGCTCAACAAACCATGTTAATCCAGAGTAAATTAGCTTGTTTAAAGCAATATGAAAGCGAAGAAAGGACCAATAGAGATTGGTACGTGCTTGCTCCTATGCTGCTGGATCAACAAGCTGGGAAGGCAGGACATTTCGAGCAATGGTTAGAGGTGATAGAGTCTCGCTTAAACACAGAAGGCCGTATTAAGCATTTTGCCAAAATTAAGCAGTACTTTGAGGGGAGTGAGCCATTCTCTCTAGGTAAAATGCCTGATGATTTAGCCAAAGTACTGGCATATTCAAGCTTAGCTAACCCTGCTACCTGCGCAATGAGGACCATTCAAGCGCTGTGGTCAGAAGGCATATCTGAATTCGATTTGGTAAGTTACTCTGTTCAATTTGCAGAGCTTACAACCAGACTGTTCAATCATGAATACGCTATTCCCATTGTGAAACGTAACGTTAAACACACTCTGCTATCTGGACAGACGGCATCACCCGCTTGGTATAAGGTCTTGGTCTATTGCGCACATGGCAATTACCAATCAATGCTTGATGAATACTGCCACTTACTTGCGACATCAGGCAGCGATGTTCATGCCGCAACAAGTAAGCTAGAGCATGCCATGGGAATACGAAGTTCATCCGAGCAGGTTCACTTCTGGGAGAATAGAACAAAAGCGAAAGATAACTGTTCATCGTCTATGCGTTGTCATTTTGCTGTTCCGCTCGGTAATCAAAAACTCAATGATGATAGCGGCTTGAAACGAGTAGTGAGCGTACGTGACGCGTTTAACTCCCCATTCCGACCATTTGTGTTGAGTTCGACATCAATAGGTCAAGAAGGGCTCGATTTTCATTGGTATTGCCGTCGAGTCGTTCATTGGAACTTACCCAACAACCCCATCGATATTGAGCAACGAGAAGGGCGGGTGAACAGGTATAAGTCGCTTGTCGTTCGTCAACGTATAGCAGAAAACTACACGCCAGATTTTGGCAGCAAAGCGGATGTTTGGGAGCAGCTATTTACTCAAGCAGCCAATGGTGATGCGAATAAAACGAGTGACTTAGAGCCGTATTGGTTTACTCCTAATGGGAAGGCTCAAATTGAACGAGTTGTACCGACTTACCCAATGAGTAAAGAAGTTGCGAAATATGCGGAAGTGAAAAAAATACTGGTGCTCTATCGCTTAGCGTTTGGACAACCGAGACAGCAAGAACTTTTGGAAAGCTTTACAGCCTGCGATATAGAAAGTGAAGAATTTAATCGAGTGAAGGACTCGTTGATCATCGACCTTGCCCCTTTGAATGCTATTTGATTTATCCCCACCAGCGAAAGCTGGTGGGCATTTGTATTTTTTCTATGCACTTAGTCTTGTATTGAGTTATCTCACATTGCTGATTCCTCAATTTTCTCATATTCTCTCACCATCAATTCTGATGAATAAAACCAACATGAGATAACACTCTGAATGGTAGACCAAATTTTAACCTTGAAAGAGGTGGCTGCTTATCTAAAGTTGGCCGAAAAAACAGCATATAGATTAGCAAGCGAAGGCAAGTTACCAGGCTTTAAAGTCGGTGGCTCATGGCGCTTTAAGCGCGAAGACCTTGAGGCTTGGATAGAAGAGAGTAAAAAATGACCGCTAAACTAACGCTCTCACAATTAGAGCAGTACCTATCAAAAGCCGCATGGATACTAAAAGGTCCAGTCGATGCTTCAGATTTCAAAGTATACATATTCCCACTGCTGTTCTTTAAGCGTATCTCTGACGTTTATGATGAAGAATACCGCGTTGCCCTCGAAGAGTCGGGTGGTGATGAAGAGTACGCGTCAATGCCAGAAATGCACCGTTTTGAAATCCCTACGGGTTGTCATTGGCAAGATGTGCGTGAAACAACCACCAACGTTGGTATCACGATAGAAGATGCTTTACGCGGAATCGAACAAGCGAACCAAGAATACCTATATGGCATTTTTGGTGATGCGCAATGGAGTAACAAGAACAAACTGTCTGATGAGCTGCTTATTAACCTAGTGGAGCATTTTTCTCAGTACACGTTAGGTAATCAGAACGTTGACCCAGATATGCTTGGCAACGCATACGAGTATTTGATTAAGCACTTTGCTGATTTAACAAACAAAAAGGCAGGGGAGTTCTACACCCCTCGCTCTGTTGTTCATTTGCTAGGTTTGATACTTGACCCGCATGAAGGGGAAACAATCTACGATCCTGCTTGTGGAACTGGCGGCATGTTACTTGAGTGTGTCGACCACCTAAAAGACAACAAAGAAGATTACCGCACCCTTAAATTATTCGGCCAAGAGAAGAACCTAACCTCTAGCTCTATTGCCAGAATGAACATGTTTCTACACGGGATTGAAGACTTTGACATCCTGCGAGGTGACACATTACGTTCACCTGCATTCTTTGAAGCTGATGGTCTTAAAACCTTTGATTGTGTGATTGCAAATCCACCGTTCTCTTTAAAGGACTGGGGCGCTGAAAATTGGGCTAACGATCCTTACGGCCGAAATATTGCTGGTGTGCCACCAAAAGGCAACGGTGATATGGCATGGATACAGCACATGGTTAAGTCGATGAACAGTACTGGACGAATGACAGTTGTACTTCCACATGGTGCACTATTTAGAAAAGCAGCAGAAGGTAAAATTCGTAAGCAATTGCTAGAGCAAGATATGTTAGAAGCTGTGATCGGTCTTGGGCCAAATATCTTCTATGGTACTCAGTTAGCTGCCTGCGTCATGGTGTTCAAGCAGAACAAACCAAAAGAGAAGAAAGGTAAGGTGCTGTTTATAGATGCATCAGACCAAATTCGAGTAGGTCGAGCTCAAAACTTCTTAGAGCCAAAACATGTTCAGCAAATTTACGACTGGTATCAAAGTTATGAGGATGTAGAAAACTACGTCAAAGTCGCCACTATGGAAGATTTGAAAGAAAATGACTTTAACTTGAACATCCCACTTTATGTCGAAAAAATTATCGAAGACAACCTACCGTCAGTCGAAGAAGCGATGGCAGATTTGAAGCAAGCCTGGCAAGAGAGCCTAGATGCTGAAGAGAAATTCAAACAAGTGTTGAAGAGGTTTCTGTAATGGCTTACCAGACTCCAATTACGATAAAAACAGCAATTGATAACATTAGAAAGCGTAATTACCTTTTGCCATCAATTCAACGAGAGTTCGTTTGGGATACCGATCAAATCGAAACTTTGTTTGATTCATTAATGCGTGATTATCCTATCAGCACTTTTCTATTTTGGAAGGTTGATAAGAACAAAATCAAAGACTTTCAGTTCTACGAGTTTCTAAATAAGTACCATGAAAAGGATAATAGGCATAATCGTAAGGCCGAACCTAGTGATGATGAAGATATCATTGCATTGCTAGATGGTCAGCAACGCATGACATCCATGTATGTTGCATTGACTGGCACATACGCAAAGAAGATGCCTTACTACCGTTGGGATAGTCCTTACGCATTCCCAGAGAAGAAGCTGTATCTAAACCTGCTTAAGCCGTCTGACGAGCTGGAAACTGAGTTTGATTTCAAATTTCTAACACAAGCTGAAGCTGAGCCGTGTGAAGGATATTATTGGTTTGAGTGTGGGCAGATTCTTGAACTGACCGATATGGGAAAAATATCGATGTTCATGATGAAGAACAGACTCATGGATACTTCAGTTTACAGTGAGAAAGAGTCTGAATTTGCAATCAATACATTGAATGAGTTTTTCAATGTTGTGCATCAAAAAGGGACCATCAGCTACTATTTGGAAGAAGGCGAAGAGCTCGATAAAGTGCTTCAAATTTTCATCCGAATCAATAGTGGTGGTACAAAGCTTAGCTACTCAGACCTATTACTTTCTATCGCTACAGCTCAATGGAAAGAGAAAGATGCGCGAGAGGTTATTCATGAGTTTGTAGACTCTATTAATCAGATTGGTGATGGCTTTAACTTCAATAAAGATATCGTACTCAAATCCTGCTTGGTGCTTGCTGACTTTGACGTGAAGTTTAAAGTCGACAATTTCACTAAAGAGAACATGATAGCTATAGAGAGGAAGTGGGATAAAATCTCAACGGCGATGCGTACAAGCATCGAGTTGGTATCTAAATTAGGTTTTAGTCGAGACAACCTAGCCGCGACGAACACGATTATTCCTATTGCTTACTTCATCTACAAGAATGATTTTGAAGACTCAATAGTTCATTCATCTTATAGAGAAAGTGATAGAAAAGCGATTAAAGAGTGGCTTGCTCGTGTCTTATTAAAAGGTACTTTTGGTGGTCAGCCAGATTCCATCTATCCAAAAATGCGTGACCTAATTAATGAGCACTTAGGTAAGTTCCCACTGCAGGAAACTATTGCACATTATCGCGGTGGCCGTAAGTCAATCAGCTTTAGTGAAGATGATATAGATAATATTCTCGATTTACAGTACGGGAAAGCGAAAACATACTGCGCGCTTTCGCTGCTCTACCCTGGTCTCAATTCAGCTTATAAATACCATCAAGACCATATTCACCCACAGTCATTATTTAAGACGAAGCTTCTTGCTAAACAAGGGGTAGAGTCTGAAGACATTGAGTTATATCTGTCGGAGTACAATAAGCTGCCTAACTTACAACTGTTGGAAGCGACCAGTAATATTGAGAAAAGTGATAAGCCATTCGAAGAGTGGTTGAACTCGAATTGCCCAACACACGAGGCTAAAGAGAGCTATCTTCGCCAGAACCTTATTGCTCCAACTCAATCATTGGAACTTAAAGACTTCTTAGCCTTTGTGACAGCAAGAAAACAAACTATGAAAGAACAACTAATTCGCATGCTTGATGTGAAGATTACGAGTGTCAGTTTAGAAGGTACCCCCCAATGATGACCCAACAAGAACTAGAAAAATACCTTTGGGGCGCCGCAACCACACTTCGCGGCACCATTGATGCAGGTGACTACAAGCAGTACATCTTCCCACTGATGTTCTTCAAGCGCATCTCTGACGTCTATGACGAAGAGTTTGAAAGCGCACTTGCAGAAAGTGAAGGTGATTTAGAGTATGCCGCGTTTGCTGAAAACCACCACTTCCAAATACCTGAAGGGGCGCATTGGAATGATGTCCGTGAAGTAACAGTCAACATTGGCTTAGCGCTGCAAAATGCAATGCGAGCGATTGAAAAAGCAAACCCAGATACATTAGAAGGTATCTTTGGTGACGCAAGTTGGACCAACAAAGAGCGTCTTTCAGATGCCATGCTAACCGAGCTTATCGAGCACTACTCAGAGCAAAAACTTAACCTTAAAAATGTACCAGATGACAAGCTAGGCAATGCCTACGAGTACATGATTAAGAAATTTGCTGACGATAGCGGCCACACCGCAGCAGAGTTCTACACTAACCGCACTGTGGTTAAGTTAATGACCATGATCATGGACCCACAACCAGGCGAGTCAGTTTACGACCCTACCTGTGGATCTGGTGGCTTGCTACTTAACTGTGCGTTGCATTTAAAGGAAGAGGGCAAAGAGTACCGAAACCTTAAGCTCTATGGGCAAGAGATCAACCTCCTGACTTCTGCTATTGCTCGTATGAACATGTTTATGCATGGCATAGAAGAGTTCGATATTATTCGTGGTAACACTCTGTCTAACCCTGGTCTACTTGAAAACGATGAACTGAAAAAATTCAACGTGATTCTTGCTAACCCCCCGTACTCAATTAAAGCGTGGGATCGTGGTGCATTTGAAAGCGATCCTTACGGGCGTAATTTATGGGGTACGCCACCACAAGGTTGTGCAGATTATGCGTTTCAGCAGCATATTCATAAAAGCTTAGACTTAGATAACGGACGCTTCGCAATACTTTGGCCGCATGGCATTTTGTTTAGAGATGCAGAAGCGCCCATGCGCAGAAAAATGATTGAATCAGATCAAATTGAAGCAGTGATTGGTGTAGGTGCGAATCTTTTCTATAATTCGCCAATGGAAGCAATGATTTTAGTGGGTAATACAAACAAACCTGCTGAACGAAAAGGCAAAGTTTTATTTATTAATGGTAAAGATGATGTGGTCGATAATAAAGGATTAGCTTACCTAACCCCTGAACATATTAATAAGCTATATCAGGCATACAAAGACTTTACTGATATCCCACATTATTCAACTGTTGCCACTAATGAAGAAATTTTAGCGTTAGATGGCAATATGAATGTTAATTTTTACGTCAAAAAAGATAACTCAGATAATGATATCTGCTTTTCATCCGCGTTATCAGACTGGCAAAAGGCTGGTGACGATTTAAAGGTATCAATGAACAAATTATTTGAGGAGGCTAAATAAAATGGCGGCAATATTCGAAAAAGTAGTTGCAGAATTTAATTTAGACAGAAGTGATTGGCAGATAGTGAAGTTTGGCGATGTTGCTATACAACAAAAACAAACTGTAGACCGTGAAAACACAAAATTAACTCGCTATGTAAAAGGTGAGCATATGTATTCTGAAGATATTCATCTACGTGAATGGGGTGAATTAAAAGATGAATATTTAGGGCCCGCTTTTACTCGTAAATTTGAAGAAGGTGATATTCTTTATGGCTCTCGTCGTACCTATTTACGTAAAGTTGCCGTAGCACCGTTTGAAGGTATTACATCAAATACTACTTTCGTTATTAAAGCGAATGAAGCAATAATAGATAAGCGATTACTACCGTTTATTATGCTTTCAGAAGGCTTTGCCCAGCATTCAATTAAAAACTCAAAAGGCTCGGTAAACCCCTATGTTAACTGGAAAGATCTTTCCGATTACGAGTTTCTTTTACCTCCAAAAAACAAGCAAGGTCAAATTGTAGAGCTTTTAGTCGAGCAAGATGAACTATTGCAAAAGAGTCTTAATTTGAAATCTTATGCTGATATTTGTTTTACTGTTCAGAAAAATAATAATGTTATTTTGGGAATGGGTGGTGAAGCGGAGTTTTGTCCAAAACTTAAAGTTGAAAAATCAAAAGGCTGGAAAACATATACTATTTCAGATTTGCTAAAGGAAGGGTTTTTAATAGAAGTACAAGATGGAAATCATGGGGATATTCACCCCAAGTCTTCAGACTATGTTGAAAGTGGTATCCCGTTTGTAATGGCAAATGCTTTAAAAAATGGAAGTATTGATTTAGAAAATAGTAAAAAGCTTGATAAATGTTTAACTGACAAGTTAAGAATTGGTTTTGCTCATTCTAGTGATGTGTTACTCAGTCACAAAGGTACTATTGGCGAGGTAGCCATTGTGCCAGAAGAGTTAAACTACCCATATTTAATGCTAACACCTCAGGTGACATATTATCGGGTGAATAAGGAAAAATTGTCGAGCCAGTATTTGTATTATGTCTTTACTTCAAACTATTTCCAATCTCAGCTAGCGTCAGTTTCGTCACAATCTACAAGGGCATATATTGGGATTACAGCACAAAAGAAATTAAAAGTTGCCATTCCAAATGATAAATGTATTCAAGATGAAATAGTAGATTCACTAGTCATATCAAGAGAAAACTTAAGAAATACTGAAAACAACATTTCAGCCTTGAAACTGTTACAAAAATCAATAATTAATCAGGTGTTTTAGGTATGGGATTTACCGAATTAAATAGCGTTGAGCACTACATTATTCATCAAGTCAGTGGTGTGAATCTAAATGATGATCATGTTTCAGAATCAAAGCCTAGCTACTCATTGCAATGGCAGTATCAGTCTCCTGAGCAACTTGAGCGTGGTGTGAATGAGGTTCTGGTCGAGTCTGAGTTGGTAAAAGCGTTGGTACGCTTAAATCCAGAGATCGAAGCAAACCCACATCTAGCTGATGAAGTAATACATAAACTCCGCGCTATCTTAATTTCGGTAAATCAAATTGGCCTTGTGAAGGCTAATGAAGAATTTTTCGCCTGGATGACAGGCGAAAAAACCATGCCTTTCGGCGAAAACAATCGCCATGTACCAGTCAAACTAATCGACTTAGATGATTTGACGCGCAACAAATACGTCGTGACGAATCAGTTCCGTATCCACCATCGAGAAACCAAAATCCCGGATGTCGTTTTGATTATTAATGGTATCCCTGTTGTCGTTGGTGAAACCAAAACCCCAATTCGCCCATCAGTGAGCTGGTTAGATGGTGCTAATGAAGTACACAAGGTTTACGAAAACGCTGTGCCTCAGCTTTTTGTGCCTAACATCCTCTCTTTTGCTACCGAGGGTAAAGAGCTGTTCTATGGTGCGATTCGCTGTCCATTAGAATTTTGGGCCCCGTGGCGTATTGAAGAAGATGAAGAGTCAAAAGGTGTAGGGCAAGTATCTAAAGCGTTAGGTTTGACTGAAATCGGTAAAGAGCTGACAGATCTACTCAGCCCAGTACGCTTGTTGGACATTATGCGAAACTTCTCTTTGTTCACTACCAACAAGAAGAAGCAACGTATCAAGGTTATTCCTCGTTTTCAGCAATACGAAGGTGCAAACAAAATTGTTGATCGCGTAATCGAAGGTAAAATCAAAAAAGGTCTAATCTGGCACTTCCAAGGCTCAGGTAAGTCGCTTTTGATGGTATTTGCCGCGCAGAAGCTGAGACGTGAAGCTCAGCTAAAAAGCCCGACTGTCATCGTACTGGTAGACCGAACAGACTTAGACACTCAAATTAGCGGTACCTTTAATGCTGCTGATATTGCCAACGTAGAATCAACAGACAGCATTAAAGATCTTCAAAGAATGCTTGAGCGTGATACGCGTAAGATCATCATTTCGATGATCCACAAATTCCGTGATGCAAAGCCAAACATGAACGAGCGCGACAATATCATCGTGCTGGTGGATGAGGCTCACAGAACTCAAGAGGGCGATTTAGGTCGCCAGATGCGCGCTGCTCTTCCAAATGCGTTCTTATTTGGTTTGACTGGTACTCCTGTTAATAAAGCAGATAAGAATACGTTTTGGGCATTTGGATCAGAGGAAGATAAAGGCGGTTATATGTCGCGTTATACCTTCCATGATTCCATCCGTGATGAAGCCACACTGCCATTGCACTTTGAGCCGCGTTTGGTGGATGTACATGTAGATAAGGAAGCGTTAGACAAGGCATTTAAAGAGTTTAAAGAAAGTGCGGCATTAAGTGATGAAGAAGCCGATGCCCTTAACCAGAAATCAGCCAAGATGTCAGCTTTTCTAAAATCACCAGAGCGAGTCGAGAAAATTGTAGAAGACATTGCCATTCACTTTATGGATAAGGTAGCACCACACGGCTTTAAGGCCATGATTGTGACACCAGACCGCTATGCATGTGTGCAATATAAAGAAGAGCTCGATAAACATTTCGATGAAGCAGTCAGTAAGGTGGTTATTTCCACCAGCGCTAACGATGACTTTGAATTTAAGCAAAGATGGGGAGTTGATAAGAGTCAGCAAGAGAAAATTGTTGATGAATACAATGACGCAAGCTCTGAACTCAAGATTCTAATCGTAACAGCAAAACTGCTGACTGGTTTTGACGCACCTATCTGCCAGACTATGTACCTCGATAAGTCCATCAAAGATCATACGTTACTCCAGGCCATTTGTCGTACCAACCGTCTTTACCCCAACAAGACATTCGGTTGTATTGTTGATTACTTTGGCGTGTTTGATGATGCGGCAAAAGCGTTAGAGTTCGATGAAGAGAGTGTGCAACAGGTTATTTCTAACTTAAGTGAGTTGCGAGAAAAACTGCCACAGGCGATGCAGGATGCGTTAGCTCATTTTAACGGAGTAGATAGAACCTTAGATGGCTTTGAAGGGTTAGAGGCCGCTCAAAACGCCATTGGTGATAACGAGAAGAAAGATGCCTTTGCACTCGATTTTAAATATCTAGCCAAGCTATGGGAGTCGCTATCTCCAGACAGTGCTCTTGACCAATACAATGAAGATTACAAATGGCTTGCTCAAGTGTATGAGTCAGTAAAACCCGCCTCTGATAATATTGGTAAACTACTTTGGATGACCTTAGGTGCGCAAACCACACAGCTGATTCATGACAACGTCCATGTAGGTGATGTGCATAACCTAGAAGAGTTTGTCCTTGATGCCGATGTGATTGAAAACATCTTTAACAATCCTGACCCACGTAAAACTAAGCAGTTAGAAAAAGCATTGGCTAAGCGCTTCAAAGACCGTGGTGATTTACCAGTATTCAAATCACTTAGTGAGCGTTTAGAAGAGCTGCGAGACAAAGCAGAGAAAGGGTTAATTGCTTCAATAGACTTCGTTAAAGAGCTTTGTAAAATAGCTAAAGAAACCGTTCAAGCTGAAAAAGAACTGGATGAAGAGCAACAAGAAAAATCACCAAAAGCCGCTCTGACTGATTTGTTTCTAGAGCTTAAAGATGACCAGACCCCAGCAGTCGTAGAGCGCATCGTGACTGATATTGATGCTATTGTACGTATCGTCCGTTTTCCAGGTTGGCAAAATACCACAGGCGGTGAGCGTGAAGTCCAAAAATCTCTTCGTAAAGCTTTGCTGAAATACAAACTTCATACCGACCAACTGCTGTTTGATAGAGCTTACGGATACATCAAGGAATATTATTAATGGCAACTGTTTCACTTCCTCTACCACCTAATGTTCTTCATGACCAACCACAGGAACTAAAGTTTGACAAAATTGCTACTTTCATCGGTGGGAATGGTTCAGGTAAATCAACAATATTAAAGTCTATCTTTGATGAAAAACTAAAGGGCTCACTATACGAAGAATTTAAGGTGGTGTGTTTTTCGTCTGGCCAAAATGAAAGCTATTCGGAACGTTTTGCTCATTACTTAAATACGGAACGTAAAGATAAAAGGGCACTAAACCTAGATTGTTTCTACTATGATAAGTCGCTAGCAAAGCTACTAATATTCTTGTCAACTACTGGTGACCAAAACGGATTGGTTCGCAAGTTTTTACGCCATAACGGCTATGTCATCGAAAGTGAACTTGAAGAGGATGATTCAACAAAAATCTCTTTTGATATTAAAGTTGATAAAGCGTATGTGAGCTTAGTAGGTCAAGCTCAAAAAGAAGAAGACCAAGGCAACAGCGATGTTATGACCAATAAGGCTTATCATCTAACTCTAAGCAACTTTATTAACACTTTAGTGAATGAGAGTTACGATTTTAGTCAACCTATAGAGCTGAAAACGATTCAGTTATCTCAAAGTGAGTTATCCAAGGTGTCTTTTGAGACCGATGAGCATACCTCTTTTGATTCGAAAATCATGTTCTTTACACAAGCTGCTGATAACGATTACTTTGTAGTTAAAAAAAGTCTCAACCTTGAATTTTTGAAAGTGATTGGTTCTTCAGGCGAGGACAGTAAGCCGCTACGCTTGGAGGATTTGAGTGATGGTGAGTACCAACTACTTTTCCTGTATGCATTAATAGATCTTTTTGACAGGGAAAATACTCTATTTTTGTTTGATGAAGCAGATTCTCATCTCCATTATAGAAATATTGATAGGTTGTGGGAGGTTTACAATGAAATTAAAGGTTCACTAATCACAACATCACACTTGTTGGACTCTATTGCTAAAGCTGGGATCGATAAATTAAGAACTATCGAGTGTGGAGAGGTTCAATATGCCAATTCATCATTCAAACTACTTCAGAGATTAGAAGCTTTATCTGAAGTTGAAGAAACACAGTATAAAATTATTTCTATGTATAAAAATGTCGTAGTTATGGATCATGCACATGACTGGGAAATTTTTAAGTTGTTACTTAAGAGAAAACTATCTATTGATGAAGAATATTCAGATGAAATGATTGAAGATAGTCTATCTGATTTCATTTGCTTGAGTATTTCTTCTGGGTTTGTTGAGGGGCAAGATAAAAATACATTTGGTGACAATAAAATAAACTGGTTAAAAAATTACGAAAGGTTTTTAACGACTTTAAAAACATTGAAAAAACTGACAGCTAAAACCGAAAGAGTATTCATGATATGTGATGCTGATGAATACCCTAATAATCTGATTGGTACAACTGAAAATCCATTTTTAGTTAAGGGCCACTCGTTTAAGCCTACAGAGCCCCCTAAGCCTTCTAAAAAAAATACTAAACAAAAAACTGCAAAAGATTCAAAGCCTTTGAAAAAGGTGGCGTTATTGTCTTGGAGAAGAAGAGAGATTAAGCATTATCTACTGTCTTATACTGCTTTAGGTGCTGAATGTGATGAAATTAATAGGCACTACGCAGAAGATTGCCAGTTAAAAGTAGGGAGAAATGGAGATATTGGAATTGATGGTAAGTTTAACAGTTACTTGGCTAAGCATCCATCAAGCTCAGTTAAGAAAATCGTTGATCCTTATATAAACGTTGAAGGTAAAGGCTTTTGTATCGAAGAAGCTCAAAAGTATGTTAAAAAAATAATTCCTGAAGAGATCAGTAATGATATCGTAGATATGTATAAATACTTGGTGAGAAAGTAATGAATAATAATAGATTGATAGATATCATTGAACTCTTAAGAAAGGATACTGGCATAAATAATGCTATCGATGCCGTCGAGCAATTGTCACTGCTACTATTAATTAAATATATCGACAAGGCGGCCTCAATAGAATTACTAAATGAAAATCATTTTGGTTCGTTTCCTAATTTATTTATCGAGCTGGATTATCTTTCACAAAATGGTTCAGTAATTGATTGTTATACTTTAAGAGATAGATTAATCCAGATTGAAACTAATATTATTTTTAATGAAGATGAATTATCTCATAGAGTTTTCTCTCGCCATAACTGGAAAAAAATCGAAAACATATTTGAGCAGATACCTTTTAGAATAAGGTCAAATAAAATCTTATATTTGGTTATACATAAACTGGAAGCGATAGATTTATTTGAAGATATTGAAGTTGATTTTGACTACCTATTGCTTAATATGATTAAGGATTCTGGTTCATCAGGTGCATATTATTCACCAAGACCGTTGATTAAGGCAATGGTCAGTGCTTTAAACCCTGAGCCACTAACTACAGTTTACGATCCTGCTATGGGAACAGCTGGTTTTTTTGTTGAGGCAATCAAACACGTAAAGAATAAGAGCTACTTTAATGACTTAAATTTTATTGGTAATGATCTAACTCCATTCGCGCATTTGATAGGAACGTTGAACTTACTACTCAACGATATCGACATTAGTGGTGTATCGATATCTGACTCATTGCTAAATAGAGATTGTCAGCAGTACGATTTTGTCATATCGGGAGTGCCATTTGGAAAAGTTAACGAGTTAACTAAGTATGATTATTACTATCACGGTTATAGTGGCAGTCTTGAAGCTATGTTTCTTAAGCATACGATGGATAAGCTGGCAAAAGGAGGACGGGCTGCGATAGTTATTCCAGATGGCATTTTATTCGGTAATGCATCACATCTAGATGAACTAAAGCGACAGTTGCTAACTCAATTTGATCTTCATACGGTTCTGAGTCTCCCAAAAGGTACGTTAGCACCATACTCTGGAGTTAAAGTTAGTGTTTTGTTTTTTGATAATACCTTGTCGGATAAAGATATTTGGTTTTATGAGCTAAGAACGGACAAACCTTTGAGTAAGTTAAACTCAATAACTGAATCTGACTTTGAGGACTTTACGGCATTGTACGAACGTAGAGAAGTTAGTGAGCATTCTTGTTTAATCAGTAAGGAGTCTTTACTACAAGATAAGACACTTAACCTTTCATTTTCTTTACCTAAGAAAGAAGCGGGCTTGAAGTTCGACAAACAGAAAATGATCGCCTCATTAAAAAGCGAACAGTTAGCTTTGGTGACATCAATTGAAAAGCACTTTGATACTATGTCTCGCAATTTCGAGTTAGAGTACATACATCATGTAGCGTTAAAAGATGTGTGTAAACTTAGAAGTGGAAAGAATCTCAATAAAGATGACGTCGAAAACAAGGGAGAATTTCCTGTGTATGGGGGAAATGGAATAATAGGATATTACCTAGACACTAATAGACCCGGAGACTCAGTCATAATTGGAAAGGTTGGTGCACACTGCGGAAACATACACTTTTCATCTAAACCATATTGGTTAACTACCAACGCGATAAGCTTGGAACTATTGGACACGACTAGGGTGTATTTACCTTACTTAGCTCATGTTTTAAAAAGCTTAGACTTGAACAATTTGGCAACAGGCACCGCACAAAAATTTGTTTCTATCAATCAGTTATATGAAGTGGAAGTTTCTTTACCTAGTCTAGAAAAACAAAAGGAACTGAGTGACTGGTTTACTTCGATTGAAGAAAGCAAGAGTAAGATACAAAGTCTGTTAGAAGGTTTCAGCAAAGATATTGGAGCTATCTCAACGGAATCAATTCATGAAAAGGCGCTGAAAGGATAGAAAGCTATAGCGATTCATAACATGAAATTTCAGATTTAGGGTCGAGTAACCAGGCTTAAAGTAATGGAAGGGCACTTAATCGATACCTTTCTATTCAATGGATTTCATTAAGTAATACCTGTAGTAATACTTTTAAATCTTAGATTTTTTATTTATTTTTTAAATCAAGCTCTTGATTCACTAATCCTGCTGTCTCACTCTCTTGAAGAAAGACGTCCTAGGACGTCTTTTTTTGTATCTGCAGTTTAGAAACAACAAAAGCCCCGAGAGTTCGGGGCTTTTCGTTTTTGGCGAAGCGAGTGCTTGTTTAAAGTCGAGCTTATTGAGGTTGACTGAGCACTTGAACCTTTCTATTCAACAAAGCTTGTACCGCATTGGAATCTTTCTCGAAGCTTAAGATTGAGTTGCAAATATCGACGTTGGCAAGCATCGACAGAGACTCACTTAACTCTAGCTTGGAGTTAGCTCGGTTCACCTCTCGCTCTTTAGGGCTTATCTGCACAACGGTTCGACCTAGAAACGAGCCTTGCTTTACAGAGGCTGTTTGCTCGGTATGTTCTAACCGGTCGATAGACAAGTTCTTTGGTGTTGGTTGGATGTCATTGGACATAGGGTACCTAAACTCTTAAGTCCGAGCTCTGAAGCATAGATGGTGAAACTTCCATTGCGATATGGGCAGACAACAATGACTCCCAAGATTCGCTCTGTGTGAGCAGTTCAGCAAGTGCACTCTCAAACAGCTCATAGTCGAGCTGCTCGGTCTGAAGCGACCTGTTTAAACAAAGCTTGTGCCTGTGATTATCTAGGCTAAAAAACAGTTGATGCTCAGACCAATGATAGTTGAATGCCAAAAAAGAACGATAAAGATCAGAATTAACAATTTGTAGGTCGACAATCTCTGCTTCTAGTTGAAGCGTTTCTGTATCTGGGTGGAAAATGAAATGCACTCTTAAGTTATCGTCAAAAGCTAAACCCAGTTCGTCTTCAGTCAAATGTAATTCAGGCAAACCTATTTGATGAGCAAACTTAAGCAAAACCTCATCTACGATTTGGCGCGCTGACATAGAAGCAGTCCTTTTTAGAATTTTATCATCGAAATTATGGAAAGTTAAAACTGATGTTTATCAATATTGGTTGGAATTTTTTATATAAGCGTTTTTTCTATGCGGATAATAAAAACTTATCAACTATGTTGCTTATGTCTCAAGTGTTGTACCACTTACCTTTGCAGAAAGTTTGAGCATTTATTTGGAAGCAGTATCAACTATAAAATAAAGGCAATAAAAATTCCTTATCAAATAATAATGAGTCTTACTTTTGAGAATTTATATTGTCCGAATGGTGTATAAAATAATAGTTGATCTTTTATATATTTGTGTACCAAAATTGCGCCTGCTCATTTTTATTTAAAACATATTCAGTCAAATAGAATCCATAATGAAATGTAATACATATATTCCGATACTAAGTGCATTGCTTCTCAGCGCTTGTACTACCACAAATACGGTATCAGATGGGTTTTCTAATCATATTCAAGGAACGCTATTTGGTTGGATAACGTTTGATGATTACGTCGCTCCAGTGAGTACTTCTGTAAACGTCGAAGTATGTCAGGTTTCAGATAATCAATGCTTTACAGTTGTACAGCAAGACTATCAAGGGGTTCAGTTACCTGTTCAGTACTCGGTTGTTATTGCTCCAATACAAGCTGGAAATGGCGAAATGAAAGTGCGCGCTATATTGCGTTCTCAAGGTGAAATTATCGCAAAAAAAGAAGAGCAGTATATTTTTACGCAAGGCAGTGTACATAAGGACTTAAAGCTAGAAGCTTATAAGAATTACTAAAAAAGTAATCGTTTTCATTTATCTTTATTATTTTAAAAAATTAAGACAATTGAAAGTAATATCTCCAGACCTAGGTCTCTATTAATCAATCAACTTAGGTCATCGGGTCAGTTTGTCTTTATATGAATATCGGTTGCGCCCATCATAATTTTTATGGTTATATCCACCGCCTTGGATACGTTGGCTAGGTAGAATGGTTTAAAAATAAACAGCTCAAAGTTGTTAGAAATATCAATATAAATGAAGTGGACTTTAACATTAGTACTTTCATTTATTCTAATATAAAAAGAGTTTTTGCTGCTTTAGTATCACTAGTTATAAGTTGAACTTTAGCAAAAGCTTATTAATTCCCGAAAACAATACATAACAATATCGGGAAGGTTTCTTTGCCAAGATTATTTTGCTACCAAAGGTAGCGCTTGAGCTATTCGTTATTATTCGGGGGGGATGGGAGTGTTATGCGCTTCTATGCTCTTTTCTTTGCTTCTTTAATTGAAATTGTCCTGCGTTTGTCTTCGCACTGCGGGACTTTGACAGTTTCTCTGATGGGGATTAGAGAAATTAAAATTATGAAGGGTAGAAAATGGATGTGTTAGGCCAACTAAACACAGAAAGGGTCGACTCGCGCTTGCGAAAAATCAATAGTGCTTGCTGCTATGAAAAACACGATGAAGTATTTCATTCTAGTCAATCTCACATTGTTGTCGTTCACAATGGTCAACTGAGAGTCCAAACAGGGGATTGCACGCTAGACGTTGTTGCTGGTTGTGGAATTTATCTCTCTCAAGGGGATTACTTACTAGAATACACACCGATAGATGGTCAATATACGGCTTCTGTTATCGAGTTTGACAACGAACTGGTGAGTCAACTATTGCAAAAGCATAGTGATCTTTTGATGTCGTTGCCAAAGGTTGAGAATGTTCAGTCTGGATTATTCCCTTTTACTCTCAACTTATTGATAGAACAGACACTATCAGGGATGAAGACGCTAGAAGAGCAGTCTTTTCCTGATGCTATTATGCGCTTAAAGTATGAGGAAATGCTCATCTTATTGTTGCATGGGGACCAAGGTGAACACCTCTACGCGTTGTTATCACAACTGACAAACCGAACCTCAGACCGACTGCGTCGCTTTATGGAGCTTCATTATCTTAAAGAGTGGAAACTGACCGACTACGCCCAAGAATTTGGTGCGAGTTTGACTACGTTTAAAGAGCTCTTTAATGAATATTATGGTATTTCTCCTAGAGCGTGGATCAGTGAACGTCGTTTATTGCATGCTCACAAGCTATTGCTCACAAGCAAAATGAGCATCGTCGACGTTGCGATGGAAGCGGGGTTCTCAAGCCAATCTTACTTTACACAAAGTTATCGCCGCCGCTTCGGAACGACACCAAGTAAGGTTCGTTCTGGAGATGAACAAGTAGCAATTGCTAAGTGAAATGTCTGACGACTAAAATTTTCTGACTAATTTTGAAAGGCATTAACTGACGTAAACTCTATTATGCTCAGCGTAACAACGAACAAAACTATTACCTCTACTTCCTTCTGGATTGTTCGAAGTAGATGCGGAGAAGAACACAAATGAAAAAGCAGCATTGGCGACGCCGTTCGCTTTTTCCTAACAACATTGTGACGCAAAGGAAGGTCACTGTATTACAGCGAGGCGCACGATACGAAGGTTTATCCCAATCATCGCAAGAGCCCAACGTTGTTAATGTCAATCACCGACAGCTACTCAGTGAAGGCGTTCTGAGTTACGACCAATTGTCTTTACTCCAGCGCTTGCTTGATCGCAATGTCGTCGATTGTTTATGTGCTAGTCAGCTGATTAAGACATATCAAAAGCTTGGTACGTCTCTAGATCGATTTGCTATGCGCCTCTTTTTAGAGGTGGGGGGGCAACTCAGTGACAATCGTGCGTTGAGCACTTTTGAACAAAGACTGGATTACATTAATCACCGATTAGGTTACCGCTTCAATCTAGCGTCACCTAAGACGCTGATCCTTTCGATGTACTTGACTCTAAATGAGTGGGTTAATCAGCAGACGGATCAGACGGTGTTGCATGATTCCATCAAGCTTGAACAGTTAATCAATCAACTGAGTATTCAGAAAGAGTATTGGTTGAGGTTGTCTGGAGAAGAGAGCAGTGCGATTTTTGCAGAGCAACAACTGGAACTGATTAAGAGCCAGCAGAGTGAATTGCATGAGCAGCTAAGTGTTCTCAATGAGCAGCAAAACCAAGTGGTTGAATCTCATCGAGCATTGGTTGAAGAGTGGAAACCAACTCTAGAAAAACTCAAGGGCTTATCTGAGTACAGCAGAACGTCGGATAAGTTTATCTCTGAATGGAAAATATGGTGTAGCGAAGCGCGAGTACAAGCGCCTGAGCTAAACGATGTTTGGGATGCGTGTGATCTTGTATACAGCGACCTAAATGCCGTCGCGAAAATTTGGCAATGGTTTCAAGACATGCAAACCGTTGGCAGTGTAGATCATTACTACTTTGACATTCAGAGCAACCAGTGCGGTCAAGCTTGTAACCATCTCAGCCAGATTTAAATAGGGCTAAATATGTTAGATCAAATGATGAAATCTCTAGCGGCAACGCTAGGGGTTGGGGATTTTATTGCCTCAAATAATGGTTCCTATGACATCGAAGTCGACCAGATGCTGCTTAACATTCGGCAGCAATCATCATGGGTCTTGTGGGAAACCGTTCTCCCATTTCAGTTTGAACAGCACCTTGATTATCAAAAAGAACAGGCGCTAAAGCACTGTATGCAGCTCTCTTTGAAAACGTTGCGAGATACGCGCAGCACGTTAACGGTGAACGACAAAGCGCAGTTGATTGTGCAAGGCAAAATGAATATGGAAAGCGCAACGACAGAAGCGCTTTGTACGCAACTTTCTCAACACGTGAATTTGGTGGAGCAGTTCAGCGATTTGCTCGAGCACCAGCGTGTTAATCATACCGTTAGCCACAGTGTTTGGATTCCATAATGCTTGCAGTTTTAAAGACACAAATGCGCAGACTCGTGTTATCAGCGGTGTGTGCTTCAAGCTTGATGATGGCACTTCCTTCTCATGCTTCTGAGCTTAATTGGTCTGATCAACCGTTTCGTTACTACGCGGACAATGATTCGCTAAAAGAATTACTGAACAACTTTGGCGCAAACTACCGCGTTTCTGTATCGGTGAGCGATAAAGTAAATGACCGTGTCAGTGGTCGATTTACACCAGAAGACCCAGCCGAGTTTCTCGACTATTTGGCGCAAGTTTACAACTTGATGTGGTACTTCGATGGCGCGGTACTTCATGTATACAAAGCGACGGAAACTCGTTCGCGATTGCTACAGCTAGAACTGCTAACGGCTCGTGAACTGCGTAGCACGCTGATTTCAACCGGGATCTGGGACTCTCGTTACGGTTGGCGCGCAGCAGAAAATAAAGGTCTGGTTTACTTGGCTGGTCCTCCGAGGTACGTCGATCTGGTTGTGCAAACGGCAGAAGCGCTGGAAAGCCGACTGGTACAAAAATCTAACTCTACGGATGAATTGTTTGTTGACATTATTCCGTTGAAGTACGCCTCTGCGACGGATAGAGAGATCACTTATCGTGACCAAGGGGTGACGGTGCCAGGTATTGCTTCGGTATTGAGCCGAGTTCTATCCGGTGTTCAAACTCAAGTTAAGGTGGCGAATGAGAGCGACGAAGCAGGAGCGAGTAAGTCTGCGACAGTGACTAAAAAAGCTTCTGTCCATAGCGGCGCATCGGTGGAAGCTGAACCAGGGTTAAACGCGATCATTGTGCGCGATACCCAAGCTCGATTGCCGCTGTATCGCAAGTTGATTGCTCAGTTGGATCAGCCGCAGTCAAGAATCGAAGTGGCGCTTTCAATTGTTGATATCAGCGCGAACGATTTGAGTCAGCTTGGTGTTGACTGGCGAGCTGGTGTTGCGGTTGGTAACAACAGCATTCTGGATCTCAAAACAACGGGTGACGTCGGTGATGGCGATGTCGAGCTTGGCAGCGGACAAACCTTTAAGTCTTTGCTTGACGCAACGAACTTGAATTACCTATTGGCTCAAATCCGTTTGCTTGAATCTAGAGGCAGCGCGCAGGTGGTTTCAAGACCAACCTTGCTAACACAAGAAAACGTGGAAGCCGTACTCAATAACAGCAGCACCTTTTACGTCAAGTTGATCGGTAAAGAGACGGCAGCATTAGAGCAAGTGACGTACGGTACGTTATTGAAAATCGTGCCTCGTATCGTCGGCGATCGATTTGTGGAAAGACCAGAAATCAACCTGAGTCTGCACTTAGAAGATGGTGCGCAAATCTCTGATGGTGACATCGACGGTGTGCCTTCAATTCGCAAGACAGAAATCAGCACACTGGCGACAGTGAAACAGGGACAAAGCCTGCTCATCGGTGGTGTATACCGTGACGAAATCAGCAACAAGCTGCGAAAAGTCCCTTTGCTAGGAGACATTCCATACCTTGGTGCTTTGTTTAGAAGTACGGAAAACACCACAAGAAGAACGGTACGTATGTTCATTATCGAGCCAAGAATCGTTGTGGATGGTATTGGCGACAACGTTCTCATCGGCAATGAATATGATTTAAGACCAAAGATTGGCACGTTAAACAACATTTCAAACAACAGTGCAGACCTTAAATCAGCGCTTGCCTTGTACAGCTGTACGACTCAAGTGCAAGCCGAGCGTTACCAGCAAGATTTGTTGTCACAAGGAAAGTCATCGTTGCTAGCAGAATGCGAGCTTCCTACGGGACAAAAAGGATGGCGAGTACAAATTAAAGAGTGTAATGGCTCAGAGAATCATTGCGTTCGACCATTAGAGGAGCAGTAGCCTCAATGCAGCAATGGAAAATTCGTATCCTCTCCGGTGTCCATTCCGGAGTGGAAGTCACCTTACCCAATGATTCATTGGTATTAGGTAGTGATGATTTTACTGCAGATTTGGTGTTAACCGACTCTGGCATCAAAGCAAGTCACCTTGTTTTGGTTTGCGATGGCGAAACAGTTTTATTGCGCGATTGTGAAGAGGTCTCCATCAACAATGAGAGTGTCACCGTGGATGCTGGTGGCATTGAGCTGGCGCGAAACGCGCTGGTCTCTGTGGGTCGTTTAACCTTTGCAGTCGGTTATCTAGAAGACGATTTGGTTATCGATGTGGCAAGCGATGCATCAGACAAGCAAGCTGCCCCCGTCAGCCATAAACCATCGTCAGGTTGGAAGAGAACACTGCTCATTGGATTGATGTGTAGCTTGATTCCAAGCGTGATATTTGCAGGCGTTTGGTACAGTCAAATTCATGCCAGTGACAAAGACGCCATCACCGCAGCAGAACCGATTGTCTTGGTGCGCAACATTCTTAGCGAGCTCAAACTTGACGATGTTCGTGTTGAATGGAACGCAAGTGCTCGACAGGCGGTACTTGAAGGTTACGTCGAAGACAGAACACAGAAACTCCAACTACTGGGTCGGATTGATGCCTTAGGTATCAACTACAAAAGTGACCTGAGAACGATGGAAGAGATACGCCGTGGTGTGCGCTTTATCTTGCGCAACCTCGGTTATCACCAAGTCAAAGTCGAAAATGGTGATGAGACAGGCACGCTGCTGCTAACGGGCTATATCGATGACGCAAGTCGTTGGAGCCAAGTTGAGCAGATATTAGAACGCGATGTCCCTGGACTTGTTGCTTGGAAGGTCGAGCTACAAAGAGCGGGTGCGTACATGGATACGCTTAAAGAACTGTTAGAAAAAGCGGACCTCTTGAAGAAAGTTCAGCTTGTGACTAGCGGTGACCGCATCGAAGTTCGTGGTGAGCTTGATGACATTGAGACCACTCGATTTTATGGCGTAACGAGAGATTTCCGTGAGCAGTATGGCGAGAAACCTTATTTGGTTTTGAAGTCCATTCCTAAGGTAAGCAAAGGAACCAACATCGATTTTCCGTTTCGTAGCGTGAACTTTGGTCGAGTCCCTTACGTCATCCTCACAGACAATGTTCGTTACATGGTAGGTGCCCGCACTCCTCAAGGATATCGCATTTCTAGCGTTACTCCTGCAGGGATTGAACTCGTAAAAGGCGGGCGAGTGATCACTATTGATCTAGGGTACGAAGGTGAAAATACCAATGACAAATCTTGAGCAGTTATTACAAGGCGATTCAGGACAGCAAGAAAAAGAGGCGATCATCCTCAAGTTCAAGCAAGCGCAGTCAGCAGTAAAGCGTCAGCTCGATCTTGGTTGTTCACCACAAGAATATCAATTGCTACTCAAACAGCATGAGGCGTATCAAGCAGCCTTAACTGTAATTGAAACTTTCAAAGACAATAAATAAAAAGAGGCGATACCTATGTCATTTTATGATTCGAGTAAAAGTGTTTATCTCGACGACGTTAAGGCGAAACTAGAAGCACAAGCTAAAAAAGCGAACGAAGACGTAAACACGGCAATCAAAAACCTAGAAACGAACGCAGACGATCCGTCGAAGCTTGCAGAGCTGCAGCACACAATCAACAAATGGTCTGTGGTTTACAACATCAACGCGACCACAACTCGTGCAATCAAAGACGTGATGCAGTCGATTCTGCAGAAGGTGTAAGTTATGGATAAAGACATGCGTTTGCTGCTGGCTGAAACAGCGTTGATGGCAACCGGTCTGCATCGTCATGAAGAGGCAAATACCATCGCGGAATGCCTTGAGTCACAAGGTGGTGCAGAAGAAGTCGTCGCTATGATTCGTTCAATGAGTTTGATGAATCGTGGCTTGTACGAAGACGCTCATCGTCTACTTGAACCGCTTTGTATGACGTACCCAGACTTAATCAGTCTGGCAGCGTTAGCAGCAGGAAAAGCTGGGCTATCAAGCAAAGCGGAGTCTTGGCTAGATATGGCATCAAAAGGCAGTGAAGAAAACCAAGCCTTTGCCATGAGTTTCTCTAAGGACATCAGGAACCTTTAATGAAGGTTGAAAACAACGCATTCAACTACACGCTCGGTCATGTGCAGCAACCTTCTAGAGTTGATGCACATGATGCGAACAAGATGAGCCGGTTAATGAGTGATAGCTCATCAGATAAGAGCACATCGTCGACGCAAAAGAGCACGGACAGCGTCACACAAGCCGAAGCCAAAACAACGGCGATAAAGGAATGGTACGAGACGCTAAAACGTACTGGAAATTTCAGTGCTACCACGCTCAACAGTACGCTTGAAGGTGCGTTTTCCTCGCCTAGCGAGAAGAAAGAAGCGTTATGGTACGCCTTTAGTCAGGAGAGAAGTGCAAAGGGCACCGATAAAGCGTCACCAGAATTGTTGGCATCATTAGAGCAAGAGTTGTTGGGCAGTTTTTCGGGGCGCTTATTAGCGGAACCCCCAAAAGACCGCCAAGAGTTGAAAGCGTTGCTTTCTGAGCATTTCCCGCTTGGCGCGCAAAAAGAACAAGCGCTTTGGCACAGTTGGGCAGAGTTGAAAGACATCCCTGATCAAGCCCCAGTGTTGGACATGGTCCGAAAAGAGCTGAGCTTTGTTATACAAAAGAATGCCATGGTCAAGAACATGTTGACTTACAGCCACAAACTAGACCTCTCATAGGAACGGATATGATCAATACGCAGTACACAGAAGTAATGCAAACCAACCTCGAGCAAGTGCAAGACGCACAAGCTGAAGAGGGGCTTAGTGAGCGTTTCGAGCAAGCGATGCTAGCGCCGGAGGGAAACCACGGTTTAGAAGGTGGCTTGTTAGAAAACATTAGCGAACTGAAAAATACCATCGACAATGCAAAAACCAGTTTAACCGACAGCATGAAAATGGTCGGTGACGATCCCGCTCAACTTTTGCAGATGCAGTGGGCGTTGACTCGAATTACCTTTCAAGAAGAGCTGATTGCTAAGACGGTAGGTAAAACGACACAGAACGTAGAAACACTGTTGAAGGCCCAATAGTCATGATGAAGACAATGCGTGCCGCGTGCATGTTACTCGTTTTATTTTTAGTCGGTTGTCAGACGGAGCTATACACTGGAGTAAGCCAGAAAGAAGGTAATGAAATGCTGTCTATTCTGCTTTCTGAGGGCGTAGTGGCAACGAAAGAGCCAGATAAAGACAACACCGTTAAATTGATGGTCGATAACGCCCAGATTGCGTTTGCGGTTGATGCACTGAAACGTAAAGGTTATCCGAGAGAGCAATTTTCAACACTGAAAGAAGTGTTCCCGAAAGACGACCTGATCTCGTCTCCGCTTGCTGAAAGAGCGAGACTTATCTATGCGAAATCGCAAGAGCTGTCTTCAACCTTGTCACAGATTGATGGTGTGCTAGTGGCTCGCGTTCACGTTGTACTTGAAGATCAAAACCTTCGTCCAGGTGAGCGTCCGACGCCAGCATCGGCATCTGTGTTTATCAAACACGCAGCGGATGTCGCTCTGGATTCATACGTCCCTCAAATCAAGCTGTTGGTGAACAACAGTATCGAAGGGCTGAATTATGATCGTATTAGCGTGGTTATGGTGCCATCTTCAGAAGTTCGAGTGACGGCTCAGGGCAACCAATTTGAAAGTATTTTGTCGATTCAAGTAACCAAAGACACGGCAAGCCATTTGATTGCAATCCTCGTATTCTTAGTGCTACTCGTCATTGGTTCTAACGCGGCGACGTTTGCATGGTGCCGCAGGAATGCAAAACGTGGTTAATTCTGATACGCCGGTTTCTCAGATTCAGCATCAGTTTAACTATTGTCCTTGCAGCTATATTGATGAGAGCTGGGTAAGCGAAAAACAGCCTTGGTTGTTACGACTCCAAGGCTGGAGGGAGCAAGCGACAATCAATCAGTGGTGCATTGAAGAGTGGCAGCTATCGTCGATTACTGACCATGTCTTTAATCATCCATTTAACAGTTTGGCACTGTTGCCAGCCGAAGCGACCAACAGATTGTTGTTGATGATTGGCGGAGCAATGTATTGCGAATCGATGCGCCAAGTCGTATTGAAACAGCCTAAACAGTGTCTCAATCATGTTTTTGGTGTCGATGAAACCCGCTTTCTTATTCAGCAAGGACCAATGATGATTTCAAACTGGCCAAGCGGTTGGCAAAAATCGTTGCCGCCGACTTTAGATGAAGCCAGCTTTGAAAAGACTGCCCGTGAGCTCGGCTATCTATGGATAAGATTCCTATTGGCAAAATCGCCCTCTGAGCTCGTACAAAGATGGCAGTTCAAACTCGAACGTTCACTCACTCAAACGACACTCAATGCAGATTGGTTGGATGAAACGCATCGAGACCTTGCTTATCGACTTATAAAGAAAATCGCAAAACAGGTAATTCCTCAATGGTTTCATTTGTTGAAATAAAAACCGACAACTTACAGTTGGCTCCGGGTCTAAAAATTCTCAAAGCAAAAGATTATGTGAGTTACTTAGATTCGCAACATTTGGTTGAAGCAGCACATTCCAAAGCCGAGAGCATTGTTGCTAAAGCCGACGAAGCCTATGAGTTAGAAAGACAACGTGGTTATCAAGATGGTATCGATCAAGCGAAGATCGAGAACGCGGAAACCATGATGGCGACGCTAGCAAGATGTAATGAATACTACTTGCAGGTTGAACAGAAAATGACAGGTGTAGTACTGGATGCAGTCAGAAAGATCATCAGCAGCTTTGATGATGTGGATACAACTGCAAGTGTCGTAAGAGAAGCGCTTCAACTGGTTAGCAACCAAAAACAAGTGATCTTGCATGTGCACCCAGAGCAGGTGGCTGAGGTTCGAGAAAAGGTTTCTTCAATACTCAGTGACTTCCCTGAAGTTGGTTATGTTGAAGTGATCGCCGATGCGCGACTCAAAAATGGCGGATGTATCTTGGAAACGGAAGTCGGCATCATTGATGCCAGTATCGACGGACAGTTGCAAGCGCTCAAACAAGCGATTACCAAGCAGTTCAGCGAGCGCCAACAGGTACTTTCATAACGCCTATCTTTGAAACTTGAAAGCTCAGCGATGCTGGGCTTTTTTGCTTTCAGTGGCTGGCTATTTCTAGATTCAGCATCAATTTTCTCTCACTAGCATGCAAATGAAAGCGGCGAGCGCTAACTGATAAAAGCCGCCCTAAAAACTTCTGACCAAAAGTGATATATGGCGAATGCCCTTGCGCTTATCGTTTTGATTATTCAATACGAAAAGGGGTCCTCGCAATGAACAAAGAAGAAATCATAAACAACTGGCTATCCGACTTATCTGGTGGGCAATGGCAGCTTTTGAATGGTCAATGTAACTTGGTTGGCGAAGATGGTATGCATTACGCCACGATTTTCAATTATGAAAATCGCATGGTGGTCATGTTCCCTTTGTCACCAGCCAAACAGCCAGAAGGGGGCATATCGCCTTCCAAACTGCTGGCGCTTAATTCTCACCCTGATGTCGTCGGCATTGCGTCGTTCTCGTTAGCGGCAGACAACGCTACTGTTGTACTCAATTTTTCACTGCCGGATGACTCCGTGGTGAATAGTGACCTCAATGTCTTTTGGCAAAATGCGCTCAGTTTACGCAGTGCCTTGTTTGATGCGATCACTGAATCCACTGCGGGGTGATCGATGCAAACGACGATTCGCACAGACGGGGCGACAAGTACCGCGGCTTTACTGTCCTCGCAACAGACACCAAGAGCGGTTAATACCTCTTTAAGTCAGACCCCATCGGTCTCCGTTTCCCTAGTTGGTAATCAGCCGCCGCTGAACACGCAACCTGTCTCAATGCCGCCATTGCGTCAGGCTGTGGAGGAGTTTAACCATGCCATCATGCGTGCTGCACAGTATGAAGGCAGCATTGAAAATTTGGTCCGAGATAAGGTGAATGCGCAGTTTCCAACAACCTCTAACGCGGTGAAAAACCAGATAGTTGCTCAGTCGGTGGAGAAGATTGCAGAAGCCAACCAAGCATTTGAGTTTAACCATTTGGGCAATGACCTGCTGCAGAACCCTGCAGTTGAGTACATGTCTCAATCGTTTTTGCGTCGAATCCTAGAAAATGTAGCGATCGCTCAAGCGAAAGATCCTTCAGTGCCAGTAGCAAAGACAAATGAAGACGCAGGTATCGGTTTTCTGGACGGCTGGAGTGACGACGACGCTAAGTGGGCAGAGCAGCTCAACAGCGTACTCAATGACCCTAAAGCTAATGCTCGGGTACTGACTACATTAGCTTATAGTCATTTGAGGGTATTTCGTGATCCTTCGCGACTTAAGATGATGGGCGATGCCGTGAATCAGCCATTGCTGAATGCCAAGGAAGCGAATCAAAGGCTGAACATTTTCCACTCACATGGTGCAGGGGCAAAGCCCGAAATCTCGACTCCGACCACAACCCAACCCCACGGTTGGGCATGGCTTAAGTATGCCGATTGGAATACAAGTGAAGCGCTTGGCAACAAAACCGGCAATGACTTTATCGGCAGTCGTCAAAACGGCGACCCTCATAAAGGGACCGGATTCAAGTTTCAAGGAATGCAGGAGGCCATGAAGCCTGCGGCTTATCACAACGACGCCGTTGCTTTAAAAGAGCGTTCAGAGCATGAGTCCGGTTATGGTGGTTTCGTTATCAATGATAAAACCTTAACCACGATTGGTCAGGATGAGCCAACTTCAGTCAACTGGCGCCAACAGAACATGGATAAGAAATTACCTATGTTTGCTGGACCATCTAGTACCACCTCTTTTATGTACGAAGTGGCACGCCTTCTCAAAATGCCCGCTTCTGAAGCGCAAGCATTTCGAGCCTTGCTATTGGGGTGGATGATTCAGCCACGTGATCACAGTTTTACAGAGATCATGGGAGCACTGGATGCTTATGCGATGGAGCACAACGACCACGGCGCTGCGACGGTAGACAGTGATGGCATGATGGCGTGGCAAGCGCGCGAGACGGGCAATTGGCTTGGTGCTTACGAGGGGCTAGTGAGCCAAGACATCGACTTACCCGGAATGGAAGCCAAGACAATCACGCTAAATGGGCAAGAAATTCATTTACCTGCGATTGAACCGGTGAAAATGAGTGTTGAGGAGTTCGACCATTCTGTGACTCAAGGGAAAGGCTACCCATCACAATATGCTGGGAGTGAATATCTTGATGCACTGGCGCAGGCTGCTCAGAGTCATCAAGAGGCGGACGATACCTTTGGTCTGGCTTCTGAGAAAATTCTCTACGCTGCGCAAAATATGAACGACTTGAAGTTATACAATACCGAGCAGAGAACCATGCCGGAATTGCCTGAGCGAACACCGTCAGGACAGCCATTCATTGACGGTGTTAAAGCGGAAGCGTTAGGCAATTGGTTAGAGCGTCAGTCTCCTGAGCAATATCAACAGCTTCTCAGCAATGCTGCGTCTTTGTTGGCGGAATCTTCACAGGAAGGATCGCTGAGTAATGTTTTTCGTTACGGCGACCGTAATGACGTGTGGGATACTTTTCGTACGGTAGATAAGTCAAACATGCTTGATGCTCAGTTGGTGCTAAAAAACAAACCTGATCACCAAGATGCGTTGGCCTTTTTGCAAGATGTCGTGAGTAGCAAAGCTACGCCAGCTGAACGCCAACAAGCGGTATTAGAAGCCATTGGTGATGATGCGAATAACCAAGCGACATTGATTAACGTGATGCTGCTGGCGACGACTCGATTCTACACAGGGAATGGCGCGAATATTATCAACCCAGGCTACGGCGACTTTGCTCCGCCAAAGAACGAGAGTGAAATGGAGATTCGTCTTCAATCGTTCCTAAAACGTAACCAATACACCAGTTCTGCTGAGCGAGCGCAGGCGAAGAAAGAGTATCGCCAGACCGTGGATATGTTGCAGGCTGCGCTAGACTCTCCAATGTTTGAGCGATACTCCGGTAAAGTCTGGCATGGCTGTCACACTAGTGTCGCCGATGCGGCGTTAGAGAAAGGAACCGGTTTTCAGTTTCCTGGATTCATGAGTACAACGCGTGCTCCAGACGTGGCACAAAGTTACATGGCGAAAGGTGCGCTTTTAGTCATCAACCCTACGCCAGACATCGGGATGAATATTGAACCTATCAGCAAAGCTGAAGGTGAGAGAGAAATCTTGGTTCCTGCGGGGACGTCTTTTACTGTTGAACAAAGCTACACCTTACATCTCGAGAAAGGTTACCCGTCTTCAGCCAATACTATGATGAAAAAGCGAATCCACGATGCAGAAGTTGCGATGGGCCGCCGCCAACCTCATGTGACCATACGTGTGACGACGCCAGAGATGGAAAAAGCGGGTTTGAGTGGTAAAAGCGATCCAAAAGGAGAGGCGGAGCTTGCTGACTTGATTGATCATATCAAAAAAAATAGCTCGAACATGGAAGAGCAAACCAAAGTTGTGGTTTTGAGCCGAGAATCCAGTGCACCAAACGTCAGTGTGGCGAATGCGGATAAAGCGGCAACAGAAGCCTTTAAACCGATGTATTCTGGTGGCTTTGTTTAGCTAAGTCCTCATCTAATTAACGAAATCCATTCAACTTGAAGTATCTCAGTAGCTGTAACTTGCTTGAGATTGAAAGAGTAAAGCTGGGTATATGGTGAGATTCTTTGATTCTCACCATATACCCAAGTCATTCTCGCTGAACCTAGCGCCTTGAGGTTTCTTGGATATACCTTTCTATAAACGGCTTAAAACGAAAAAAAGCCGACCATATCTGGCATATTCTGTCGCTGTTATTGAGCACAATACTCCCATCAACTGACAATCTGTTCATCTTTAAAGGTTTTACTATTGCCTCATAAGAGCGGAACGTTTGCTCAAGAATACTTAATTTGGTTTTTGCAGTAATGGTTAGTTTAATAAAGTTAACCATAGTAATAAAAAATAAAACAAAAATGATGTGATAGATGTATTTTAAATTCGAGATTTTATATCTGGTTGTTAAATTAATACATCAATATCAAATATCAGGATAGTAGGTGAGTATGGATAAGGTGAATACCTTACTAATTGAACTTGGTAACACACTCGATATTGATCGAGTGACGGCATATGATAATCAAATGTGGGCTGTATATATGTCTGCAGGCAAAGAAGTTGAAGTTCAAAGCTTGGATGAGAGACAAGAACTGTTATTTTCAATCAAGGTTTGCCAAGGTGAAGAAGCATTTGAGCTTAAAAAACTGCAGACACTTTTAGAATATAACTTCTTATACCGCGAATCAGGTGGCGTGCAGTTCTGCATAAACCCAGAAAACCAAGAAGTACACATGCAAGTAAGCATGCCAATGACGTCAGAAGTGAGTCGAGTTTCGACCATGATTACTCAGCTTATGGAGCTTTGCCAGTTGTGGAATCAATATCTAACGACTCAGCATCAGTCGGCTGAACAACACGAAAAGCTGCACTCTTTCATCTCTGTTTAAAAGGTTATAGTCATGGTAAATATCAATACATCACATATGCACTCGCTCAGCGAGCTGACTGCACACCTATCTACGCAAAATCAATCAGACGACAAAGAAGTCCGAGCTCATGGTGGCAAGGATATCTTTGTTAAAGAAGGTGCGCCGAAAAACACAAGTGTAAGCGCTCGTATCAATCACCAAAACAAAGCGAAAGCGATTGTAGTGGGTTTATTGGTTAAGCAAGGTCTGCCGAAAGACGTCGCAAAAGCCATGATGCAAAACGTACTTAATGGTGAGAATAAGCTGACTCTTGGAAACCTTAAAGATTTAGAGCGACTATCGACAGGACCACGAGAGAACTGGCCGAGTGTTTCAAGCACTTCAAAGCCATCCAGCACGGGTAAAACAGACCCTGCAGATGCCCTGATCAGAAAGCACCAAGGCGCACTGCAAAAGCTGGGTGACTTTGCCTGTACTGACCTTAATACGTTCGGTGACAAGCGATCTGAGTTCTATCAATCGAAAGCGAAACCAAGATTAGAGGGGTTCTACGCCAACCCAGCGAGAGTTCAACAAGATAAAAAAGCAACCATGTCGGCAAACATGGTTCAAGTCGCAGCGCAAAGAGGCAATAGCCCTCAAATGGGCACACTGCAAAACATCGCGAAATCTGTTCAAGATGCTAAAGCCGGTTGCTGTACGACGTTTGCCTTTGCCGCCGCCTCTGAAATGATTCAAGGAATGCAAGGTGAAATGGATCAAAACACCAAGGTTGAAGTAGTGGCATTCAAGAAAGGACACTCAGGAACGCACTTGTATGTTCTGGTTGGTCGACAAGATGGTAGTGATATCAAAGACCCAAGTACATGGAATAAAGATGTGAAGATTGTAGACCCTTGGGCAGCATCAGCTTTTGGCGCAAGAATGTTTGGTGATATTGCTCATCCACCTGTTTCTAATATGTTCCCACCGTCTGAAGTTATTTTTGATAGCCATAAGCTAAATTAAAGATTTCATAATCGGTTGTTAATATTTAATCTCTTAAAAGAGCAGCATTTCGCTGCTCTTTTTTCATTCATTAAACTCAAAATTACTCATTGTTTATTTCTCATTTTTTGTGGCGCAAATCACGACAGTATCGTGAAACTAACAAAATAAAAGCCATTTTCGACATCGTAATTATGCCATTCGTTGTTTACTAGCAATAGTGAAACAGAAGGAATAAACGATGAATACATTACAAGTTCTATTGAAAGAGTTTTGCGAAATAAACGAGCTACCACCACTTTCTTTTTCTGAAGAAAATCGTTGCCAGTTATTGGTTGATGATCGTTACGTTATTTACTTTAGTGCGACAGAACAAAACGATCTTATTTTATCGGTGGCTTTTGGTGGGCTCGAAAAAAGCGGTGAACTGAGACTGAAAGGTCTCGAACTTCTCGCCCATGCTAATTATTTCGGTATTGCGGATGGGAGCTTAACGCTTTCACTTGCACCCAATGGTCGACAGTTGGTTCTTGCGGGGCGAAAGCCAATTGAGCATTTAAACGCAGCGAGCCTATCAACTTGGTTCCATGCCCTCAATGAGCAAACGCAACTCTGGCAGGCTCGATTTGCGATGCTAGACCAAGACCCAACCCAATTTATCAATCAAGAACAATCTCACGTTCAGACGCTTCGAGTTTAAGGAGTTCTCCCATGGTAAGTCCAACCAGCAAAATCAGTCAAAGCCCCGTTCCGAGCTTGGATCAATTCCGTTCTGTTGCGGCACAAAAAGATGATCGTGTGATCAGTAAGCGCGGTGAAGTCAAAGAGCCCTCGACCTTCCATAAAGGGCAAAAATTCGCAGCGGTGAGTGAAAACGTGCTGCGCTCGAAATATCAAAAGTACTTCCAAGAAAACATTAAGACTCACTTAGATTTAAAACAGGCGCTGTTAAAAGAAGAAAAACCAGAAACGGCATTATTGGCGTTCTCTCTTGTTAGCCCATCAGGTTATCGCGGCGAGCCTTTGACTGAGCGTAAGATCCTTGAAGTCGTCAGCCTATTGGAAGAAGTAAAGGTTGACGGAAGCGCTTATGAAAATCTAAAAGGCACGTTCGATTCGATCAGCAAAGACCCACGTTTACAAGTCAGTATCGAAAACCAATACCCAGGAAAGATGGATGGCTTTGGCGCTGAGTTACTTGAGATGGCGAAAGAGAAGATTAAAGGGACTGGTGTCAACGCAGCGATTAACTTGGCGCTACCGGGTGTTGGCTTGTTGGTTGCCACTGGGCGTGAATTGCATAAAGCCGCCGTCAATGGTGATGCAGAGGCATACCACCACCAATTGGATCAAATTGCCCAGTTACCCGGTCGCGACCAAAGGCTGGCACTGCCAATGCAGCAAGCGCTTGCACATGGGCACGCCACTCTGTCGGCAGAAGGTGCGATTGGTGCCACGTTAGGTATGGCAACAGGTAGCCTTGGAGCATTTGGTGTTACCTCCGTAGGTACCGCAGGTGTACTTCCTGTTGCAAAAGAAGCACTAGGCAGTGTGGCAGCATCGGGCTTAATCAGTGGCTCTGGTTTTGTTGCTGGTCAAGCTGGCTCTTACGGCTTGAACAACGAAGTTCAAGATCAACTTCGTCAAGAGCCGATGTCTGGCGTGTTACCACGTATTGAAGTGTCTAACAGCAAGGGTGACTTTACCTTCAGCATGCAAGATGCAGCATCAGTGCGCGCTTTAATGGCGTACTTAGGTCCAAAGGAAGACAAGTCTATGACATCGCCTCAAGCACCAAAAGAAGCGCAAGAAATGGAAGCTGCGCGTTTGACGCTTAAGAAGATGTTGGGCTCAGATGCTAGTGAGCATTTAGTACCAGATGTCGACCCTATACTTAAACTGAGTGTGGAAGATGCTCCAAGTCAAACTGAATCGGTGGCGAATGGTGCGTTTAAAAAACTGCTCAATGAAGATTGGGACTGGTTGATGCCAGCCGTCCGAGCCATTGATCAAGGTAAGGCACAAGACATCAATAAGACTTTGACCTACAAACTGCCTCTTGATGCAGCGAACGGACGCGTGTACTTGGATAAAAGCCCGAACCTTGATGATGGGCAACTTTCGGCGCTGGAAAAGCTAGGTTCGCCAAGCCAACTACGTTTGATGTACTTAGCAGAAGGTTGGATTTAACTGATTTGGCTTTAAACCAAAGTCCGCAGTGAAACCCTAGCGAACAAGAAAACACAAAAGGGAGCAGATGCTCCCTTTTGTTTTTGATGAAAAACCGTCTAATGAAAAAAAGTCAAAACAACCGCGACCAAGGCTTGCTGTTGTAAAGACAAAACTTGCTTCTGCTTATTGCTCTTCAGATTGCTCCAAAGACGCAACCCAACGTAAGATCTCTGCGGTGGCTTCAATAAGATCGCCAGGTATGTATTGGTTTAGCTGGCCATCCGAATATAACGCACGTGCGAGTGGCACTTTCTGCATGACAGGGATCCCTTCTTCTTTGGCTATTGCAATCATGCGTTTCGCCATCGCATCGGTCTCTTTCAGGGTAATTACAGGCAGAGGTGTTTCGCCTTTCTTGTAGTACAAACCAATGGCAATGTGCGTTGGGTTTGTTACCAAAACATTCGAGCGTTTAACGTTATCTCTTTGGTTGGAGGCTTGTAGCTCTTGGTGCAACTGACGACGCTTACTTTTGATTTCTGGACTGCCTTCCATCTCTTTGTATTCGCGCTTCACTTCATCCTTGGTCATTTTCAATTGTTTGGTGTGGTCAAACTTTTGGTAAGCAAAGTCGGCAGCAGCAATCACAATAAAACCAACTGCCGAAATGATCATTAATTGTTTGATTAGCACGCCAGTGATGGTCGGTACACACTCTAATCCACAGGTAGGAATCTGCAGTAAAGTGTTTAAGTTACCTTTTAACGTTACCCAAATAATGCATGAAAGCAGTGAAACTTTAAGGATCGACTTAATAAACTCAATAATGCTCTTTAACGAGAAAATTCGCTTGGCCCCTTCAACAGGGTTGATCTTCTTGATATCTGGTTTGACAGATTCGCCACTAAACAGAAAGCCGAACTGACCCATGTTCGCCATGATGGCAATGAGAGCGGCGACTAAGATGATCGGCGCGAGCAGATAAACCATTTCTTTGGCAATGGCGATTGCTACATCGAGAAGAGCATCTTGAAAGCCCTGATACGCCAGCTCACTTGGTAATAAAAGTAGGGCGGAGATATGCGACATATAGTAATCGGCAAACGCAAATAGCACGGTGATCAAAGCCAGAATCAACGCCGATGAAACGATTTCCTGACTTTTTGCAACTTGCCCTTTTTGACGGGCATCCCGGAGTTTTTTCGGGGTGGGGAGTTCTGTTTTTTCTCCGCTCATTACTGGGCCTGTTTATCTTTCGTAGTTAAATTTAGTTCAATCTAAAAGCGTTTTAATCATCGGAGAGGCGGAAGCTAGTGAACAGTCACCTATTCGCCTCTCTCCACTGTGTTCTTATGCGATCACCAAATGGTATTGAGCTGCTCTCTGAACAGTACAATTTCAGAGAAAAGTGCTTGAAAGTGATTCATCATCAACGCCAGGTACACAATCAACAACACACTGGCGATGGCACTTTTGATTGGCATTGCCAAGAAGAAAACGTTCAGCTGCGGTGCAAAACGGCTGATCAATGCCAGACCAAATTCGGCAAGGAACATCGCCAATACTAAAGGCGCAGACATCAATACCCCAAGCCACATTAATTGTTCGAACTGGGCATAGAAAAAGTGTACCCACTCTTCCGTTACGGACGGAAAAAAGCTGATGACGGGCCAAGAAGCATAGCTGTTAAATAGCGCGTAAATAAAAGCGACAAAGCCACCGCCCGAGAAGAACAAGGTGATGAGAGTTTGAGTCAACAGTACTGCTGTTGGCGTCGATTGTGAGCCGAGGGTAGGGTTGAACATACTCGCCATTGCTGCGCCTCGTTGGTTATCCACGAGAAAGCCTGCCGCCTCGATTGCCCAAAAAGGGATCGCCGCAACAAAGCCAATCAGCAGACCTAACAGTACCTCTTTGCCCAAGATGATCATCAACCAGATCCCATCCGTTTCTGCGGGCAAATCCTGCTGGTTAATCATCGGAAAAATAAACAACGCAAGGGAGCACAAGACACCATTTCTCACCATGGTGCCGCCCAGAGTTTGCTTGTTTAAGATGGGCAGAAATATAAAGCAAGCCATTAACCTAGGAAGCGTTAAGCTGTATAGGAACAACGCTTGGTGCAAATCATCGTAACTCATCGTATTTGCGGGATTTTATCCAAAGCTAATGTTGCAAAGGCATGCAGTTCTGCGCCTAGCCACTGTGTGGTGACGAACAAGGTAATGATGACGGCGATCAGTTTAACGACAAAACCCAACGTCTGTTCCTGTACTTGAGTTAACGCCTGAATGAGCGAGACCAAAGTACCAACCAGCGCCGCAACGACAATCGGTGGCAACGACAAGAACAGAACAAGCGTCAAAGCTTGAGTGGTAAAGTGGATTATTTCAGCCGGATTCATGCTTCTCTCCTTACTATCCGTAACTGAGCACTAAGCCATGAGTCAGCTTGGTCCAACCGTCTAGCAATACAAACAGCAGCAGTTTGAACGGTAGCGAGATCGTCATCGGCGATACCATCATCATGCCCATTGCCAATAGGATGTTGGACACGATCAGGTCGATTGCGATGAAAGGTAGGTACAACAAGAAACCAATCTCAAACGCCCTAGTCAACTCGCTTACCGTAAAGGCGGGGAGCAACAACAATAAGCTGTCTGATTCCAAACGATCGACGTACTTTTGTGGCCACAATGTTCTTGCCGCATCGGTAAAAAACACCGATTCGGTTTCACGAATGTGCTTCTTCAAAAACTCACGATACGGTTGCAATCCGCTCTCAATCAGTCCTTCGATACTCTCGGAATCTTCTAGGGATATTTCATGCTGCGTCACGTAGTCATAGGTTTCAAAACCCACTGGTGCCATGATGAAGATCGACAGAATGATCGCCAATCCATAGAGCGCCATGTTAGGTGGTATTTGTTGTACACCCAGTGCGTTTCGCAATAGGGAAAACACCACCGCCAGCTTAACGAAAGAAGTCGCCATCATTGCAATGAAAGGAATCAAAGCAAGTAGGGCGAGTGTGACGATGAGGTTCAGTTCATCAGGTAACTGGATCATGCTGGCTCCTGACTACCGCCAAACAGTTCGAGTACACGCACACCTAGGCGTTCATTAATGTTCACCAATTCGCACTCACCAATGATTTTGCCATTTGCTCGCATTGTCACTGGGTTAGAAATTGGTTGGTTAAGTTCAAAGGTAAAACCAGGTTGCAGAGCGTTAAGTTGCTCTAAAGTAATGGTCTGCTGACCAACATCAAACGTGAGTTCAATTGGCAGTTGCTGGTGGTCGGTAAGTACTTCAGAGCTATTGATATCGTTCATATTGGTTTCTTTTTCTAGGATATGGAGTGTGGTTTCGTCGAGTTGGCATCGCCAAAGGTTTTGATTGGATACCTGAAAGAGCACTTGATGTTGTGCGATGTAGCAATCATCGAAGAACACCACATCGCCCAGTTCCAATTGTTCAAATTGACCGAGTGCTAAACGTGTTTTGCCAAAGCTCAGCCAGAACGGCAGCGCAATGTTTTGGCTTAGGTAAGACGGTGCTTGTGGCAAGGCGTCAATCAGCACATCTCGACCTTCATTTACCCATAGGCTAAGAGAGGCGTCATCACGGTTGATGGTAAGCATCAACACATTCTCTTGCTGAGCTTGCTGTTCATGAGCTTGCAATTTACTCAACACTGGCAGTTGCCCAAACAGACGCTTAATGACATCGGTGTAGGGCTCAATCTGACTGCTGAGTAGCGCCATTTGCAATGAGTTTGGCAGCGATTCAAATGCCGTTGAGTCAAGCATGCCATGTAGCCACTGTTGTAGCTGCGCACCACAAAAATCGATTTGAATCGTTTGTCCGCCAATGAGTAGCGTTAAACGGTAGCCCGAAAATTCAGGCTTTTGTCCAAGCGTGACCGACAGGCTGTTGCTCTGGCTATCTTGAAAGTGACATTGCTTCGCACACAGTTGGTTGCTTAGTGCGATGCTCGATGCGTCGACCTTGGGAAAATCAAGTATCATCGTTCGTCCTCAGGTTTCCATTCATCATAAATACTGCGTTGTTGTCGCGAGCGTTGTTGATCTTGTTGTTGGTTCATTTGTTCGCTGACCGAGATTCGAATTGGTTGGTCGATACCCAAGCGTTGCAAGCGCTCAACCAATTCTTGTTTAGCGTTTTGATTGATCAGTGACAGGGCATGCTCTTGCTTGATCAGGACGCTGTAACCAGAACTGTCATGTTTAATCGAGATCTCGCCACCTTTTAACTGACCTTCATTGAGAAGCAGTCGGACTTCCTTCTCGTTCGCACTTGGCAAAGACACATAGATCTTGTCAACCAACTTGCTGATCAGCTCGTTCACATCTCTTGCCGAACTTTGTGGTGCTTGTGCCTCCATACTCTTGAGGATCACATCACCTTGGGTGGTCGGCTGGCTTATATTCGACGCCGAGAACAGTTTGGTGTCGGCTTCAGGCGTCGAATGATGTAAATCAATGTGCTTCGAGTGCTTTAGTTTCTCTTCAAACGCTGACAACGCAGCTTTCGCTTCTGCATTAGTCTGCGCGTTACTTAAAGTGCCTGCGTCTTTTGTTGTCGTATCGGGCTTTTGTCGCTGACCATTTAATACGTTTTGCACGGCGGTAGCAGCTTTGCCATCAAGCTGGATTGGCGTTGGTTGACTATTCAAGTCTTTTTGGAAACCGCTAATAATGGCTTTAGGATCGTGATACAGACCATCAAGAGATGCGGTTGAACCTGCTGAATCAGCTTGGTTATCACGAGTCGTTTTTTCTTTTGTTGCTGAGGAACCGACGGATTGGTTTTTCACAATGATTTCCTCTTGCTGCTGTGCATGTTTACCTGCCATATTACTCAGAGGCGCTTTTTCAGATAGAGATTGAGCAGCGTCTTTATCGTTGTTTTCGGCAGGAGATTTGTCCTTACTTGGGCGCTCTGTTATCCCTGTATTGTGCAAGCTGTTCTCATGCTTTATGCGTTCTTTATCGCCAATAGCTTGCTCGACTAACGAGTTAGGCTTAACGGGTTTTGTGATATCTGATTCCGCTTCTGTCGCGGTCTTTGGCAGTTCTACAACATCAGTGTTCGAAGCGTCTTTTGAAGCTTGACGATTTGTGCCTAGCGTAGAGTCTTTTTCTAACGAAGAAAGATTGGCTTTAGCAGCCTGTTTCGCACTGTCTGAACTGTCAGCACCGTTTGTACTGCCAGCTTTGTCCGTTTTTTCAGAAGAAGCTTGGTCTTTAGCTCTTTCTTGCTGAAGATTGTTAGGCTGAGCTTTAGGCTTCAGGGGCTCAAACTTATCTAAACTCAATGCCGCTTTGTACAAACGAGTCGTCTCTTGACCATGCTCCGCTTCTGACGGCATTGGCTTAAGAGCGTTGTTAAAGCGAGACTCAAGTTCTTCAGAGATGTTGCTTGCTGGACTCTGTTGACCTTGTTGTGAGAATTCTGTTGTGTTTGGGTGATCGTGTTTGACTCGCATCTTTACCTTCTATGAAACAACGACGCTACGAAACTCTTCCTGTTCGAGCTCTTCTTGGTACTGCACTTGACGCATTTGTTCAGCAATTTCTTGTTCGTTTAGCTGAATGAATTTTTCTTTTGTTTTATGAGCGGCAAGGGCTTCTTGTTTTCTTTCTTTAAGCCGTTGGTTTTCTTGTTCTAATGCTTTCTTTGCCTCTGCGGCACGTTGTTTTAAATCTGCTTCTCTCTCCCTTAATAGCGCGATTTCTTGGCGTAATATTTCAAGCTCTTTTAGTACCACCGTTTTCTGCTTCGCTTTGGCAAACCGTCGCTCTTCTTCCTCTTTTCGCCATTGGTGATAATCGACCACGGACTGCTCGGCTTTTCGCAATAAAGAAAGCGCACTATTGACTCGATACTCTTGCTGCTGAACGGCACTGTCTGCTCGATCAGCTCGAATCTTTTTTATCTCTAGTAACTGCTCGATCATAAGCCCGCCAGTCCTCGTAGCTGAGCCACGGTTTCGTCGAGTTCACTTGGTTCGTGTGTGCCTTGGCGTAAAAACGCTCGGATATCATCACCTTGTGCAATCGCCATATCCGCGCGGCTGTCAGCACCATGTTGGTATTCACCAATTTTGATCAGCAGTTCCACTTCTTCATATTTTGCCAACATTTCACGCATATGAGCTGCCGACGCTTGATGAGTTTTGTCCACAATTTGGTTCATCACACGGCTCGCGGAGCGAAGCACATCAATAGCTGGGTAGTGGTTCATCGCTGCCAGTTTGCGAGAAAGAATGATGTGACCATCCAGTATCGAACGGGTCTCATCGGCGACTGGCTCTGTCATATCGTCACCTTCTACAAGTACGGTATACAGCGCGGTGATGGAACCTTTGTCTGATTGACCGGCACGTTCCATCAGTTTTGGTAGTGCAGCAAAAACAGAGGGCGGATAGCCTCGTCGTGTTGGTGGTTCACCAGCAGCCAAGCCAATCTCACGCTGAGCTCGGGCAAAGCGCGTCACTGAATCCATAAGCAGCAAGACACGTTTACCTTGGTCTCGGAAGTACTCCGCGATAGAGGTCGCGACAAACGCTGCTTTGGCACGTTCCATTGCTGGTCTGTCGGAGGTCGCAACAACCAATACTGACCTTGCCATGCCTTCTTCACCAAGGTCGTGCTCGATAAATTCTCTTACCTCACGACCCCTTTCACCGATAAGGGCGAGGACCGTTACATCAACATCGGCAGAACGAATAAGTTTTGCGAGTAGGGTACTTTTACCACCGCCCGCTGCCGCAAAAATACCCATCCTTTGTCCTTCGCCACAGGTGAGCAATCCGTCTATCGAACGAACCCCCATGGAAATAGGTTTCTCGATCAGTTTTCTCTGCATCGGCGGCGGCGCGTCTCTGTAAACCGGATACCAAGCACTCGGCTCTTTGCTTTGGGCACCATCAAACGGTCGACCCAGACCATCCAGAATCTTCCCTAACAGGTGATCGCCAACACCCACTTCGTGCATCTTCCCAAGCGGGCTTACTTCGGTATTGGAGGAAATACCAAACATGTTGCCAAGTGGGGTGAGTAACGCGTGATGTTGTTGAAAGCCAACCACTTCCGCTAGTAGTGACAAGGTTTGATCCGGATTACGCAACTCACAAAGTTCACCGACACGTACACCTGGCACCACGGCTTTGATGATGGTGCCGGTAACTTGAGTAACTCGACCGCGGATTTGGATCAAACGTGTCTGTTTGATTGCAGATTGTTGGGTTTCGGTGATGTATGAGAAGTCGTTCAATTTAGGAAAACATGCGCAATAACTGATGATGAGAGAATAAAAAGGATGGTGCAGTATTTATAGTGACTATTGGTCGGGAGTTTTTAGAAAACTTAAAACGCCCTAAAAAAACACGTCTGATTTTGACAGCCCGTTGCAAATGCAATTCTTATAATTCGCTCATATTGTACGAAAGGAGTGCAAGTGAATGAGTATTATCAATAATCAAATTACAACGGGTAACAAGTTTGACACGCCAATTCGAAGCGGTCTTGAGTCTTCACGTTCTGGGGAGTCAATTGGTGGCAACTATCGAGGCGAAACTGTCCGTGTACACAATGCTACTCAATCACTGTTTGACGCGATGGAAGAGCTGACGTCATTAGGCTCAGAAAAAGCGGAAAAAGATCTGACCAAACGCAAAGTGAAAGATGGCGGTATTCGCGTTAATGAAGCCCACGAGTTGGTTTCTGATTACCTAAGAAAAGTGCCTGATCTTGAGAAGAACCAAAAGATCAAAGACCTTGCTGCCAAAATGGCAAGTGGCAACTTATCAACAATTGCCCAGTTACAAGCGTACCTTAATGGTTTTTCTGAAGAGAAAAGCCACCAGTACCTTGCATTAAAAGCGGTCAAAAAGTTTCTTGGCGCTAACCCAGAAAGTAAGAACCTACTGGCGCTGATCGACCAAGCCCTTCTGAACTTTGAGCAAAACCCAGATTCATGGTCTCAAATTGATACTGAAATTCGCGTATCCAGTTTTGCGGACGAATACAGCCAAGAACAAGGCTTCAGCAGTTTGCACCAACTGCGTGGTTTCTATCGCGACACCGTACATAGCTACCAAGGTTTAGGCTCAGCATACAAGGATGTGGTTGAGCGCTTTGGTGAAAAAGAGGTGTCTACGGCGGTCGACTTTATGTTGCAAGGCATGAGTGCTGACTTAAGCGTTCAAGGTAGCAATATCGACTCAGTTAAGTTGCAGCTTTTGATGTCAGATATGCAAAAGCTTAAAACGCTGAACACCCTTCAAGACCAAGTTGGCAATCTCTATCAGATGTTTAAACCTCAGCAGGCAAGCCATGGCTTATCAAGTTACTGATTTGATGTCAGATGTCATTGCTTTGGTTGAGCAGCGCTGGGTGGGCAGTGAAGAGATCTGGAACTTAGCGAATGCCATGGAATTGGAATCCACCGAGCGAAAAATTAGCTTTTTCAGAGAGCTGCATAAACTGGTTCGGCATATCCCAATTGATGTGTTTAACGATGAAGAACAGCGACAAAACCTAATACAAGCCGTGCAAAAAGCGCTTGATGAAGCGATTGATTTAGAAGAAGAGGAAATGTGGGACGATGAATTGGATTGATGCGTCAGTGGATGATTTTTGCCGAGGAATGGGGCTTGACGCTGTGGATTTCTCGTCAGCAGGACGTGTTCAGTTGAGCTTTGAACAGAGCGGTACTTTGCACCTTGAGAAGCATCAGGACTGTTTGTTTCTTATGTTGGCGAAAGCGCTGCCGTGGCATCAATCTAATGAGCCGATCAAGAAGGCACTGAGCTTTTGCCATGCAGGGCAAGGTTGGCCATTTACCATTAAAACCGGATTGCTCGATGAACAGACGCTGGTTTTCTCTGCGCAAATTGAAGGTGATGAAGTGACATTGCCAACCATCGAACAAGCATTCGCGCTCTTGGTTCGCTTACACAATGATGTGGCGAATTCATGAGTAGAATTAGTACGTTAAACGTTGGTATTGAAGGCTTTACTCATGTCTCTCTTGAGCAAGTTGAAAACGATTTCCCACAGCGTTTTCAACTGCTGCCAGATGGTCAAGCCATCGCGACGCACTTAGAGAAACTGTATGAGCTTCGCCCATCTGAGCAGTACTTGATGTCGCTCGCCAAGCCAAAGCTTACCCATTCAGAGCTACTTCGCCCAGACAAGTATCGTCAGCAGTTTGATACGACTCAGCAGCGACTTCAGGAATTGGCACAGCAAAACGGTTCCCATGCGCTTTCCCAAGCGGTGGAAACGCTGCAAAACACGCAATTAGACCAACGTTATCTCACCATGGCGTTGAATCTACTGATTCAGGTTTAAGCCCCATGTTGCAAACAAAAGATGTGGAGCTATTGCTTATCCACGCAGCACTCCAAGTTCAATATCAAAAGCCCGAACAGGCGATCACGTTGCTGGACGCGTTGTTGGAAATCGAACCAGAGCATCAAGAAGCTCGCCAAACATTGGCGGTGGCATGCCTGAATTCTGGTCGTTACACACGTTCAATCGAGCTGTGCGAAAGCTTATTGGAAGCAAACAACTCAAATAAAGCGGGCTTATGGTTTTGTCTCAGCCAAGCGCGCTGGAAACAAAATGATGTTGAGGGGGCACGCCGTGCTCATCGACGTTATCTGAAATCTCTAAATAGTGAATCAAATGAATAAGTTGATCGATATTCTAAACAAAGTTGGACAACGCAAAGACATCATGCTCGCCGTGATGCTATTGGCGATCGTCTTTATGATGATTTTGCCTTTACCGACGGCACTGGTGGATGTACTAATCGGTACCAACATGAGTATAGCGGTCGTCCTTTTGATGCTTGCTATCTACATTACCTCACCGCTGGAATTCTCTGCATTCCCGGCGGTTCTTTTGATCACAACGCTGTTTCGCTTGTCACTTTCTATTACGACAACGCGACTTATCCTTCTGCAAGGTGACGCCGGTCAGATCGTTTATACCTTCGGTAACTTCGTAGTTGGCGGTAACTTGGTCGTGGGTATCGTGGTGTTCCTGATCATCACCATCGTTCAGTTTATGGTGATCACCAAAGGTTCTGAAAGGGTTGCGGAAGTCAGTGCTCGATTCTCCCTTGATGCGATGCCGGGTAAGCAGATGAGTATCGACGGCGATATGCGTGCTGGAGTGATCGACGTTCATGAGGCACGTCATCGTCGTTCATTGATCGAAAAAGAAAGTCAAATGTACGGTTCGATGGACGGTGCAATGAAGTTCGTAAAAGGGGACTCCATTGCCGGTCTGGTGATCATCGTGGTGAACATTCTGGGCGGTGTGACCATTGGTGTGACTCAAAAGGGCATGTCAGCGTCTGAAGCGCTTGAACTGTTTGCTATTTTGACCGTCGGTGATGGCCTGGTATCGCAGATTCCGGCGCTGTTTATCGCTATTACGGCCGGTATTATCGTTACACGTGTTTCAAATGAAGATTCCTCTGACCTAGGTTCAGATATCGGTGGTCAGGTTACCGCGCAACCAAGAGCTTTATTGATTGGTGGTGTCCTATTGGTGCTGTTTGCACTCATTCCAGGCTTCCCGAAAATCACTTTCCTTGTGCTTGCCGTTGTTGTAGGCGGTGGTGGTTTCTTCTTGTTCTATCAACAGAGAAAGCAAAGCGAATCTGACAGTTCTGACCTACCTAGTTTTGTCGCCCAAGGGGCGGGCTCGCCAGCCGCCAAACCGAATAAACCAACCCCTTCTCGCAACAGCAAAGGCAAATTGGGCGAGCAAGAAGAGTTTGCGATGACAGTACCGCTGCTCATCGACTTGGATTCTCGCTTACAAGAAAGCCTAGAAGCTGTGGCATTAAATGATGAACTCGCACGAGTCAGACGCGCGCTGTACCTCGATCTAGGTGTGCCATTCCCGGGCATCCACTTGCGATTTAATGAAGGGATGAGCAACGGTGAATACCTGATTCAATTGCAAGAAGTACCGGTTGCTCGCGGTCGAATTGAAAGCGAAAAATTGCTGGTGACAGAGGGCAATGAGCAGATCGATTTACTGGGTGTGCCTTACGAAAACGATGACGACTTTCTGCCGGGCATTTCGAGTATTTGGGTTGACCACAGTCACCGAGAAAAATTGCAAAACAGCCATGTGGGCTTTTTGACTCCCGACCGCATTCTGACTTACCACCTGTCTCACGTACTGAAAGAGTACGCGCAAGACTTTATCGGTATTCAAGAGACCCGTTACTTGCTTGAACAAATGGAAGGCAGCTACTCCGAATTAGTGAAAGAAGCGCAACGTATTGTGCCTCTACAAAAGATGACGGAAATCCTGCAACGCCTCGTTTCTGAAGATATTTCTATTCGTAACTTACGTGTGATCTTAGAAGCAATGGTTGAGTGGGGACAAAAAGAGAAAGACGTGGTTCAACTGACGGAATACATCCGTTCCAGCTTGAAACGCTACATCTGTTACAAGTATGCCAGCGGTCAAAACATGCTGCCTGCGTATCTGTTGGATCAGAGCTTGGAAGATACGATCCGTAACGGTATTCGCCAGACTTCAGCGGGCAGCTACTTAGCGCTTGACCCTTCTGTGACTCAACAGTTTGTCAGCGACGTTAAGCAAACCATCGGTGATTTGAGCCGCATGCCAAATAAACCTGTGCTGGTGGTGTCGATGGATGTGCGTCGTTACGTACGTAAATTGATTGAATCTGAATACTACGAACTGCCAGTGTTGTCGTTCCAAGAACTGACGCAGCAAATCAATATTCAACCGCTGGGAAGGGTAGGAATGTAATGGCGTGTGAACTCGCTCAGTCTTTAATGGCGTCAGGAATCGAAGTGACGCCTTACTTTTGGCAGAAAAGCACCATCTTGCTCGGGCAACGATACGAGTGCGACGGTATGGAACTGGTATTCCGAGTAGAAGAAGGTGAAATCATCATCGTACTGCTGCGAAGAATCAGCCCTAATCAAGGTTTGAGCAATCCTTTCTCTGCACTGTTTTTGCTCGCAGAACACGCGATCCGGTTGTACCCACTTGATTGGAGCATTCGCGGCAACGTTGACGTATTGCGAGGCAGCAATATGAGTAGCCAAAGATTAGCGCAGTTCTATTTAAGAGCTTGTGGGGCGAGCCACGATGAACAAGAAGATTGGTACTTTTTGCGCCTCAGTGATTACCGCCCACTTAAAAAGAGAAAAAAGTAAAAACTCTCGACTGTTACTGACAGCATCCAAGAGATGCTTCGCTTTAAGATAGGTATCAAGATGAAGCAACCCTTTACCGAAACCATTGAAAAATCAGAACTTGCTATCCGTAATGCGGAAGATAGAACTGATGTATTCAATGAATTACTTGAAGGATTAGGCGTTGGTCCAGTAGCAGGCAATATTCTGCTCGATGGGTTAAATGCTTCGCCCCAATTGATGAAACAAGCAGAGCATGAACTGCTTGAAGAAGTACAACACCGCAGACAACAACAGCATCAAGTGCAAGCCACGAGTACCAAAGGCTCTAGGCGCAAGCGACCAACAATGATGCGTGGCATGGTGATCTAGAGGTTTCTAAATGACGGATATGACAACCATGAACTCTGTATCTGGAGTTCTAAATACAGCAACGAATCGTGACTCTCAAGCCTCTTTCCAGCAGCGTTTGGTAGAGACTCTTTCTCCAATTCTAGGCGATTCCGATGCAGCTCAATTAGAGTCTTTGATTCGCCAATTACCAATGGTAGTTGGGCGCACCGAACAAGAAAGTTTGGACCTATATGCAGATTCATTACGCACGCTGCTAGAAAAGCAAGCCGCCTTTAAGGGGACTGCTGCCGCTGAGACTGCTGCGCATTGGATGCAGTCACTGCAACACCAAGCGGTGAATGGTCAGATTGCGCCTCAAGACGTAGTGACTGGCGTAAACAACACGCTCGCGCATCAATTCCAGTCTTGGTTCGATAAGCAATTAAAAGATACGGTCGACAGCTCGCTTCCAACAGATTTTATCAATGAGTTTCGTTTAGGCAGCCAAAGCACCCAAGCGCAGCAAATTGCAGCCCTAGATGCGAGCGCGCTTACAGCCGCGACAGCAGAGATCAGCAAATTTGTAGACGCTCTTGCGCAGCAAATGAGCTCTAGCGAAGTCCGTGATAGTGCGATTTCATTTTTGCGCAATGCCTTTCGTAATCTAGGCTCGGTAGACATCAACGGGCTCAAGAACTCGGACTACTTGCTAACGCAAGAAAGCTTTAGTGCAGCGGTTACAGCTCAACTGGTTACTTCTTTAGACAGCGTAGGCATCACGTTAAGTAACAGTGATGCTAAGGCTTTGGCAGATAAGATTGCTTGGATTCCAGGTATGTCCAAGCAAGAGCTTACCGGTGCATTAAATGACCTAGCAAAACAAGTGAAAGGTCAGTACGAAAACGCATATGGAGCAGGACAGGTTGGTCAACTGCAAAACGTGCTTAATACCGTGGTAGCAAACCTCAAGAACTCCCCAAATGCGATAACACTTTCGAGTTTGTTTTCTAGCATTGCGGTAAGCCTTGTGAACACGCAAGTCGATACGTTTTACGGTAACCTCCATAAGGTACAGAAATACCAAGCGACGCAAGATCAGGTTGACCTAATCAAACAAAATACTGCACGAGACATAAACCTGCTATTTGAGAAGATTGTTGCCAGAAAAGACATTGGTACTGATTTCATTACGCGTCATCAAAAAATGATGGAGAACCTTAGCAAGTTAAATACGCGCTTGAGCAAAATCTCAGAAGAAGAAAAGAAGATAACCACAGGAGCTGACGGGAAAGAGCACGCTGATGTTAAAGCGGAACACTCTCTGACTGCTCGCGATTTACTGTCTGTGATTGAATCCAGCATTGGTGATCGCTTTGATGAGCGTGTGCTGTTTGCCTTAAACGAGCGTCGCGTTAACCGACTTGAAAAACGAGATCAGCAAAAAGAGGAACTTCAGTCTTATACAGCAAGGCTAAAAATCTTTGGTGAAGTACAGTCTCAGATACATATCAAGCAAAGTGGAAGCGGTACTTATGGTGAAGGTTACAACCCTGAAAGTTATAAATTTGACCACACCAGTTTTAACTACAGTACTCCAGAGGAATTTCAGAAGTCACCTGAGTTTAAACATCTAAGTGACGTTTTTCGTAGCAGTAGAGGTTTGGAGCAACCTGGACCAGGCAAGGATGTGCTTTTAGATCGACGATATATCGATTTTGATGCAATAAGCAGAGACAACGTTGATCTGAATAGTGTCGTCAAGTTTCAATTTGGATCAATTTCTCAATTTGTTTTTACTAAAGAAAATGTTGAGAAATACATCAAACCAGAATTCCGAGACCCTTCCGGTGGAATTAAACCTTCAACTGAAGACGTACTATCGGTTACGCACCGTATGTTTTTGAAGTATGAGGGAATTGATGCAAAAGATGAGAATTATCAAAATGGCGAGAAATCCAAAAAATTGTCTGATTTCTCTAGTTCTGTCAGTGATAAATCCAAGTTGCTTAACGATGAAGTGCAAATCAAAACCACTGAGCTGAACGACACCAGTTCTCAATACAACTCTACCGTTGAAGCTATGAACAAGTTTGTTCAGAAGTACCACAGTATTTTACAAGAAATCCTACGAGCGATTTAAGGATAAACAACCATGACTACACAAAACGCGGCAACTGACCCATCTCAAATGCAAGCAGAGGAACTACTTTCGTTTCTAGAGGATGGGGGTACGTTAAAAATGCTGCACGACGTATCGGCAGATACTATCGAGCACATTTATGCGGTTGGATACAACTTTTTCCAATCAGGCAAGGTAGAGCAAGCCGCTAAGGTTTTCCAACTACTTAGCATGCTTGATCATTACCAAGCGCGCTTTTTCATTGGTTTGGGAGCCGCTCGTCAGGAACTGGGTGAGTACCTGCAGGCGATTGATGCCTACAGCTACGCTGCGCTTGTGGATATTAATGATCCACGCCCACCTTTCCACTCTGCAGAATGTCACCTTAAGCTTGAGCAATTGACAGAAGCAGAGAGTGGGTTTTACAGCGCGAAGGAGATGTCTGCCGGGAAATCAGAGTATGCAGACTTGCATCAACGAGCAGACATCATGTTAGAAGCGGTGAGAAACAAAAGGAGTAACTAGAATATGAATTCTATTGCACTTGACCGCACTCAGAGTCAGGTATACACACCTGATTCTGGCCAAACTACGTTAGACAAGGTAACGAAGACCGCATCTCATGCGTCACCTTCTGTAACCGTTGAAAACGTAAAAGGTAAAGATGCTGAAGCATTGAACACTGGTAAAGTTAAAGTTCAGCTTGATGCACCTAATGCCGCAGTAAGCGATAAGGTTAATGAACTTACGCTGAAAGCCATGGCTCAGCTACAAAAAATCGTAGACTCGATTGCCAAGGTTTTGCATGCGGTTGCCGACAATACGGGCTCGCTAGCAGTGAGAATCATCGCAGGTTCTGCGGATGATTTTGAAGTAGAGCTGGCTGCAATCACAGACAAACTGAAGAGCGCTCAAAACGAGCTTAAAATTCAGGAAGTGAAAGTAGCGAAAGCGAAGCACGAGCAAGAAATGGCAGAAAACCAAGAGAAGATCAAAGAGTCTGAAGCTGCGGCAAAAGAAGCTCAGAAGTCAGGCTTAGCCTCTAAGATCTTCGGTTGGATCAGTGCTGTTGTCTCTATTGTCGTTGGTGCCATCATGGTGGCTACTGGTGTTGGTGCGGCAGCAGGCGCATTAATGATTGCCGGCGGCGTGATGGGCGCGGTTAGCATGGTTCTACAAGAGCCAGCTGTACAAGACGCGATGAAAGAGGCTGGCATTAATGTCGATGCTCTCAACAAGGTCGTGATGGCTCTAGAGATTGCCGTAGCAGTTATCGGGGCAATCGTCACCTTTGGCGGCGCCGCGGCAGGTGGTATCGCGAAATTGGCGGCGAAGAGTGCAGGTAAGATTGCACAGAAAGTCACTGATATTGCGACCAAAGCAGCAGCGAACATGGCGAAGATCGCAGATATGGGCTCTAAAGCTGCGACTACGACTGCGAAAGCAATCCGTTTTGGTGCAGAAACCGTCGACCTTGCTGTCAATGTTGGTAAGGGGACCACTGATGCGGTTCATGCTTCTAATAACGCGAAAGTTACTAATATCCAATCGGATATCACTGACTTGCGAGCGAAGATGACCCTTAGCCAAGCGGTTATCGACAAGCTTAAAGAAGAGATCGCTAAGCTGATGGAAGACTTCCAAGAGCTGATGAGTGTCATCATGCAGATGATTCAGGCGAAAGGCGAAACGATGCAAGCGGTGATGAGCCGTCCAGCGACGGTTTAAGGAGCGTTTATGTTAGATAAAATTGGCAATACTGGACGTGCAGATCTTTACGGTTTGGGCGAGCTAGGTAAAACCACTAAGGCTGAAAAAGCGCCTGAGACAAAAACGGAAGCTGCGGCAATCCGTGGTAACAGCGAGGCAGCAGTATCAGGTCCTAAACATTACCAATTGGATGGTCCAAAAGCACCTGCAATCGGCGATCAAGCTCGAGTAGTTGAAAAGCTGATGAGCGCATTGGCGCCAACTGTGAATCTGCTAATGCAGACAACAGAAAAAGCCCTAAACGGTGAGCAGGTCATTAAATCTCCATCGGACGCGATTTCACAATCACTGTCTCTGCTTACGCTGCTTTATCAAGTGTCTAAGCTAAGCCGTGAGCAGCAAGTACTGCAACGTGAAATTGCTGTTGAAGCAAACGTAGCAAGCCTTAAGAGCCAAGCACAAGAGCTTAACAACTCAGCCAAAGCGATGATCGCAATGGCGGTTATCTCTGGTGTTATGGCGGGTGTTACTGCAATCATGGGCGCAGTTGGCTCAATGAAAGCAGGTAAGAAGATCAAACAAGAAGCCGCTGGTAACAAAGCATTTAAGGGGCAACAAGCAAACTTAGATGCCAAAATGGCTGAGATCAAAAACACCAAAGGTTTTGAAGGCGCGAAAGCAAAACGTGGGGAAATGCACCGCGAAGCAAATATGATTCGTACCGATATGGATCATATCAAAGCGGATACCACGGCTTACGGACGTAAGTTTGATAAGCAAATGGGCAACAACCAAGCGACGAACTCAGTCATTCAAGCTCTGACTCAAATGGCAAACTCTGCGTCAAACGTAGAGCAAACCAAAGCTCAGGCTCGTAGTAAAGAAGATGAAGTTCTAGCGACACGCGCACAAGCATCTAAACAGAAAGCAGACGAAAACGTCGGCTTCCAAGAAGGGTTGCTAAAAGAGTTGCGTGAACTGTTCCGCTCAATTGCTGATAGCCAAAACCAAGCTTGGCGTGCATCTATCCCAACAGTTTAAACCATAGCGGATAAGATCGCATAAAGAGTTAAGGCGCTGTATATACAGCGCCTTTTTTGTGTGGATCGCAATGGTATAAGCCGTATAAGCCAGATTATTCTTTTGGTTTTGAAACGCTTTGCTTCCGGTAGTAGCTGAACGCAATGATGCTCTCTACGGCTAAGATTGAAAACAGCTTCATGTTGTCCGATAGCGGTAGAAGTAGAATACAGACCAGTGCGGTAACGCTAGCGGTCAAACAAATTGATAGCCGATGCTTTTGACGTTCCATGTCGAGTCCTACGGTATGGTTTTCAATGTCTTGTTACTTGGCGTTTTCATCAAGAAGGTTGAGTTTAGGCTACCTAATTTGTTGGATCATCGCTTCTTTCTATATGATTAAAGCTATTGAAAATTTGAGTGCCTTTATAGCACAGGTGCTTTGAAGGGCGAGTTGCCTTGGTTCGTATGTTTCGTTAACGATTTTTGATTTAGAACCACTAGAGCTTCAAATTGTTGCCTCGCCTTCAAACCAAGTCATTCTTGCTGAACCTAGCACCTTGAGATTACTTGGGTATACAGCAATTTAAGTAGGGAAATGAGCATGAACATGAGTGAGTTTTCGAAGCGTGTTGAACTGTCGCCTCATACACTCAGATATTATGAAAAAATTGGTTTATTGAAGAATATTCAAAGATCCCCCAGTGGACATAGGATGTATACCGCCAAAGACTTGTCTTGGATCGAGTTCGTCAAACGTTTGAAAGACACCGCGATGCCGCTTGAAGAGATCCTTAAGTACGCAGATTTACGTGAAGTAGGCGAGAGCACGATTGAAGAGCGTCAGGTATTGCTAGAGAAACATCAAGAAAAACTGACTGAATACCTAGAGTTACAGAAGCAACACCTTGCAGCGCTAGAAGCAAAAATAGATTTGTATAAGCAAGGAAAAGTTCGTTGACTTAGAGTTAACTCTAACTTGTAGAGTGTTCCTAGATTCATACAAAAGGAGCATAAACATGTCATCGTCACGCTTTGATCAAGGATTAAAACTGCTTTCAGACATCGATGGTGAGGCAGGGCATAACGTTATTGATAGTCTGCAAGATATCTGTCCGGACTTAGCCAAGTTCACCATTGAATACCCGTTCGGAGATATTTACTCGCGACCTGCACTGGATATCAAATCGCGTGAAATCGCGACGGTTGCGGCATTAACAGCATTGGGGCACTGTCAGCCGCAGTTAAAAGTACACTTAAATGCAGCATTGAATGTTGGGTGTACAGCAGAAGAGATAAAAGAAGTCTTACTGCAAATGTCGGTTTATGCAGGTTTTCCTGCGGCATTAAACGGAATGTTTGTGTTCAAGGAGGTCCTCGCTGAACGGAGTGATCTGAATTAATAGGGAGCTCGCAGGTCGTAGCATCAAACCGCACTCAAGGTCTTGAAAAGGTAATACAACAAAGCCAGAGCGTCGAATCTGGCTTTTTCTTAACTCATCTCATCTCTAATCTACTAAGAAGGCGAGGACAACATGGGATGATCTTCTTATCTCTGCTTGGTCACCGCTATACCAATTCCTCGTTTATATAGCTTCAATCAATGGAATGTGCGCTGGTTAATGATTTTTATGTAAATAATGCCCCTGGACGTGATACAGCTAACAAAATTATTTTTGTTCGGTAACGTTCCCGAAAAGTTTGTATATTATCGCCCCATTGATACAAGTGGTAGAGACGCTCTGAGTCTGAGCGCTCTGAAATTCAGACTTTAGATAGGTATTTAAAGTCACCATAAGTTTGCAATTTTACTTGGGAACGTTTGCAAATAACCTAAGTATAAATTTACGTGAGACTATGGAAATGAAACTACACACTTTGACGATGGCAGTAGCGCTTGGGCTGGTTACAGCACCTGCATTCGCAACAACAGATGTTGACGCTCTTGAAAAGCGAATTAATGAATTAGAACAGAGACTTGAACAGACAGAAAAAGTATCCACAGAAGCAAATGAGAAAGCCTCAAGCTTTGAGTTTCATGGCTACGCTCGTTCCGGGCTGCTCATTAATGATGATCTGAATGGTGCAGTGGGTACTGGTCCTTACATGACGGCAGCTGGTGCTATTGGCGCGCCAATTGGACGATTAGGGGTTGAGGATGATCATTATGTGGAAGCAAACCTTATTCACAAACGCTTTGCAGATGATGGTTCCAGCGCATTGTTCCGAATCATGTTGGCAGATAGTACGGAAACCAATAACGAATGGACAGCGAGTGAGAGTCAATTAAACGTTCGTCAGGTATATGCTGAGCTAAACAAGTTGAGCATGTTCTCTGAATCAAGTGCGTTTGCTGACGCAACGTTTTGGGCAGGTAAACGATTTGACCGTGATAACTTTGACATTCACTTCTTTGACTCGGATATCGTTTTCCTATCTGGTACTGGTGCTGGCGTGTATGACGTCCAAATGAACGATTCGTGGAAAGCAAACTTCTCGATCTATGGTCGTGATTTTGGTGAGATTGATAGCTCGTCAACTGATGTTGAAAACTATATCGCGACAATGAACAACCGCTTTGGTAATTGGCAATTGATGCTGAGCGGCATGACGTCAGCTGATAACAATGATCGTGTAGAAGGAGCAGCAGACAAAGGTTTACATGCGATGTTTGCTTACCATGGCGATAACTTCTTTGGCATGAGTGAAGGCTTCTCTAAAACCGGTATTTTGATGGGTGATGGACTGGGTGCAGAACTTAAAGGCATTGGTTCAAACGGTGATTTGCTAGAAGACGCAAAAGCCGTACGCTTGTTCAGTTATGGTGTAACACGCATCGGCGACAACTGGCGTGTAGCACCTGCGTTGCTAGCAGAACACAGCCAAGATCGCTTTGCTAAAAATGATGAATTTACTTGGGCATCGTTCAACATCCGCTTAGCGCAAGAGTTTACACAAAACTTTGAGATGGTTTATGAAGGCTCATACCAATACATGGACCTAGACAATGCGATTGATAAAGCAAGTGGCAGTTTTTACAAAGCGACAATTGCACCAACGCTTAAGATGTCTACCGCAGCAGGTTTCTTTGACCGTCCAGAGCTACGTTTTGCTGTTAGCTACGTTGATTGGAGCGAAGACTTGAATGGCTACTCGATTAGCCAGGATGCGGGCGCTGCAACGATGGGTGATGGTGGTGAAGTTCTGTTTGCACTGCAAATGGAAACTTGGTTCTAAAGGGAGCTAACCTACAAAGAGTAATAAGAAAAGCGCCAACTGATTTCAGTTGGCGCTTTTTCATTAACAGGACTGACGCTCAATTGTTTTGAAGGTTAGTACCATCTTACTCATTTCAAAACTTCTGTTAGCAATTCTATCTAGTAACAGTTTCGCACCATTTTCCCCTGCTTTATCAAATGCATAGTTAAATGTTGATAAGGTTGGGGTGCACACTGATGCGAGCTCATCATCACCAACTCCTAACACTAAAACGTCTTTACCCGGTGTTAACCCGAGCTCTTGAATCGCTCTCATCGCACCGATAGCAATACGGTCTGTCGCACAGAACAAGCCATCTAGCTTAGGGTTCTTTGTTAAGTGTTGTTTTGCCAATGAATAGCCAGAATCGATTGTAAAGTCACCACGAGCATGGAAGGCGAGCTCAAAACCATGGTGTTGCAGAGCTTGAACAAATCCTTCAGAGCGTTGCTTATCTACCGCGATATCGTCACCTTGCACACCAATAAAACCCATGGTTTGGCAACCTTTTGCAACCAGTCTATTTCCCGCTTCAAACCCTACTCGTGCGTCATCATGAATGATGCTTGGAATATTAAACATGGAACCATCTTGACCGACGAGCACAACTGGGACGGCTGAGTTTTGAATTGCTTTTACCAGCTTGGAATCGAGGTGGGTGGCGTAAAGAATGATCCCTTCAACCCGTTTTTGGTTAAAGATCTGAATGTATTCCAGTTCTTTTTCGTGGGCTTGGTGAGTGCTAGCAAGTAAGACATGTTTCCCAGCTTTTTCAAGGACATCGGTTAATCCATCGACACCTTGGGATGTGGCATGAGAGGAAACCCGAGGAACAATGACACCAACCAGATTGGTCTTTTGAGATTTTAGATCTTTAGCGACTTGGTTCGGCACATAGCCACACTCCGCTACTGCTTGGCGGACCTTCTGTTTTGTCGCTTCTTTTACGCCATACTCATCGTTTATAACCCGTGACACTGTTGATTTTGATACGCCAGCCAGACGGGCGACATCATGCAGACTCGCCATTGTTCCTATCCATTCTGTTTTTCGTTTTTGGGATTGTTTGCAAAGAGAAGATGAAAATCTCTTTGATAAGTAGCGATTCTAACCTCCTATACTGCTCTTAGGGAGAGAATTTGACGATCATTCTCACATTCTCTCTGCTTTATCTTTGATCATTTGGTTTTATTGAGCAAAAATCTGTTTTGCAAACGTTCCCGAAAATATCGCAAGCTCAGATAATAATCCAATGGGGTATGAAATGAATTATCCGGCAGTAGCAAAAGAGTTGTTAACTCTATTAGGTGGTAAAAGCAACATCACCGCACTTGCGCATTGTGCGACACGCTTACGCCTTGCCGTTGCAGATGAGCAAAAAATAGATGAACAAGCGATTGATAGCCTTGAAGGGGTAAAAGGGCAGTTCAAAGTTGCGGGTCAGTACCAAATCATTTTTGGATCAGGCATCGTAAACCAAGTTTATGCAGAAATGGCGAAGTTGACGGGGATGAGTGAAATGTCCACCAACGACGTTGCGTCTGCTGGCGCAGAGAAACAAAACATCGTTCAGCGCGCGGTGAAAGGGCTGTCTGATATTTTCGTCCCAATCATTCCAGCAATCGTCGCTGGCGGTTTGTTGATGGGTATCTATAACCTTTTGACTGCTCAAGGCTTGTTTATTGATGGCAAATCTTTGATTGATGCCAACCCAGGACTGACAGACTTGGCGAACATGATCAACACGTTTGCGAACGCTCCGTTTGTTTACCTGCCTATTCTGCTGGCATTTTCAGCTAGTAAGAAGTTTGGCGGTAACCCTTATTTAGGGGCGGCGTTAGGTATGTTGATGGTCCACCCAGAATTACTTAACGGGTGGGGCTTCGGGGGGGCTGCGGTATCTGGCAACATTCCGGTTTGGAATATTCTTGGCTTTGAAATTCAAAAAGTGGGCTACCAAGGTTCGGTGTTACCGGTTTTGGTATCGGCATTCATTCTTGCGAAGGTTGAGTTAGGTCTGCGCAAGGTCATTCCTTCTGTTTTAGATAACCTCTTAACGCCGCTACTTGCGATTTTCATTACGGGCTTATTGACGTTTACTGTCGTCGGTCCATTCACGCGTGATATCGGTTTCCTATTGGGTGATGGTCTGAACTGGCTATACAACACAGCTGGCTTTGTTGGTGGTGCGGTATTTGGTCTTATCTATGCTCCGTTTGTTATTACCGGTATGCATCACAGCTTTATTGCGATTGAAACGCAACTTCTTGCGGACATTGCAACGACTGGCGGCACCTTTATCTTTCCTATTGCGGCAATGTCTAACGTTTCTCAAGGCGCAGCAGCGTTGGCGGTGGGCGTGATGAGTAAAGATAAGAAGATGAAAGGTATTGCGATTCCATCGGGTGTCACGGGTTTGCTGGGTATTACAGAACCAGCCATGTTTGGTGTTAACTTAAAACTACGTTACCCATTTATTGCGGCAGTTTGCGCTGCGGCGTTATCAAGTGCGTTCATCACAATGTTTAATGTGAAAGCTCAGGCATTAGGGGCAGCTGGTCTTCCAGGCATCATTTCCATCACGCCGGATAAGATTGGTTACTACATCGCGGGTATGGTGATCGCGTTCTTGACCGCATTTGTTCTCACCATTGTTCTTGGTATGCGTGACCGCGCTAAAGTCGGTAAAAAAGCAACGGCTTAATCTGAACTCCTTAAGGATGGAGTCCCCCAAAATCCACTTCTTTTCCTAAATGTTTGGGGTGCTAGCCAAGCACTAATGGCTTGGCTAGCCTTTTTCAATTTTTACTTGGTAGTGAAGGTGTTCAACACGTTGGACTATCAGGGCTTTAATTTTAAGGTAAGCAAGATGAATCAAGTGTGGGTAACTGGTGATGCTGTTGTCGATCTAATACCGGAATCTGAGACTTCTTTACTCAAATGTCCCGGTGGTGCACCAGCGAATGTCGCCGTAGCAATTGCTCGTCTATCTGGTAAGAGTGCGTTTTTTGGACGTGTGGGTGATGACCCATTTGGTCGCTTTATGAAATCAACTCTGGATCAAGAGGGCGTGTGCACGGAGTTTCTCGTTAAAGATCCTGAGCAAAGAACATCAACAGTGGTGGTGGATTTAGACGATCAAGGTGAGCGCAGCTTTACGTTTATGGTAAAACCGAGCGCTGATCAGTTTATGTCTGTTGAAGATATCCCAAACTTTAAGCAAGGTGACTGGCTGCATGTTTGCTCGATTTCACTGGCAAATGAGCCAAGTAGAAGCAGCACATTTGAGGCGATCAAAAGAGCAAAAGCCGCTGGTGGTTTCATTAGCTTTGACCCTAACTTGCGTGATGAAGTGTGGCAAGATCAATCAGAAATCCAAGCTGTCGTAATGAAGGCTGTAGCGATGGCTGATGTGGTTAAGTTCTCTGAAGAAGAGCTTTTGTTCTTAACTGACTCAACATCGATAGCGCAAGGTTTACAACAAATAGCCGCTATGAATATTGCTTTGGTCTTGGTGACACAAGGTGCGAAAGGCGTTTGGCGCGTCTTTGAAAGTCAGAGTGAGCTGATCACCGGTCAAGTCGTTAGTCCGATTGATACCACAGGTGCGGGTGATGCTTTTGTCGGAGGGCTACTGGCATGTCTGTCTCAACATGAGGATTGGAAAAATCATCCTGTTGTTAGCTCTGCGATTCAATGGGCAAATGGCTGTGGTGCATTAGCGACGACGCAAAAAGGCGCAATGACCGCGCTTCCAACCCAGACAGAATTGCTGCAATTTATTGGGCAATGATCTTCAGATCCAATTTCAGTTGAGAAAAATTATGAGCTTAGACAACCGTTGGACTGTAGAGCAAAGATATCGCCGACTTGAACAAATCCCTCAGTGTGATATCGAAGAAATGACACTTTTACGTCAGCAAGATAAAGGCTTTCCTAGTTTTCATATCGCCCCTAGATTTGGGCTGTTAAATGACCCAAATGGGTTGTGCTATTTCAATGGTGAGCACCACATCTTTTACCAGTGGACGCCAGTGGGACCAGTCCATGGAATGAAGTATTGGTATCACCTTTCTACTAAAGACTTCATCCATTTTACTGATCATGGCGTGGGTCTTCATCCTGACCAAGACTACGATTCACATGGTGTCTATTCGGGCGGCGCTTTGGTGGAAAACAACAAGGCTTTACTGTTTTTTACTGGCAACAAGCGTGACCAAAACTGGAATCGAATCCCAACACAGTGTTTTGCCACCATGGATTCAGACGGCAACATTGAAAAGCACGGTGTGGTCATTGAGAACGAACATTACACGGAGCACTTTCGTGATCCAAAAGTTTGGAAGAAAGGCGACGACTATTTGATGGTGGTGGGTGCTCAAACCAAAACTGAACATGGTTCAATGGCGCTCTATCAAAGCAAAGATTTGAAAACGTGGCAGCATAAAGGTTCTATCAAGACCAAGTTTTCTGACCTTGGGTACATGTGGGAGTGTCCTGATTTCTTTGAGATTAATGGTCAATCGGTGATGCTGTTTTCTCCACAGGGCGTGAGCAGTAGTAATCCTTATGATTTTAAAAACATCTATTCTGTCGCGTATATCGTGGGTGATCAGTTGAACCTAGAGTCGATGACTTTAGAAAACCACCAAGATATTTTGCAGCCAGATTATGGGTTTGATTTCTACGCCCCACAAACCTATTTAGATGAGAATGGGCGTCGCATTCTTATTGCATGGATAGGGTTGCCAGAAATCGACACGCCATCGGTCACACACCAGTGGGCAGGAATGCTGTCTCTTCCTAGAGAACTAACGTTGAAAGATGGTTTTCTTGTTCAAACTCCGCTCCCTGAGCTGAAAAGTTTAAGAAAAGAAGAGGTGGTCTTTGCACAATCCCATACACTGGAAAGTACCAGTTGTTTGATCCAATTAGACCTTGTGGGCGATGGCTTTGAACTTGAGCTGAGCAACCTCAAAGGTGACAACATCGTCTTTAGTGCGACAGAGCATGAGTTTATGCTGGACCGTCATCACATGTCGCACTTGTACGCAGAAGAATTTGGTGGCATTCGAAAAGCACCAAGATTGGACGCTAAGCAGACGATTGAGATGTATATCGACCATTCTGTCATCGAGATTTTCATTAATGGTGGCAAACACACGATGACCAGTCGTTTCTTTATTGACGACCTCAATACGGTAACGTTGAGAGGGTTGGATCAAGCAAGGCTTTTCCCTTTGAAAGGTATTACAGGCTTGTTTGAATCGTCTATGTAGTTCGGCGCATCGAACGGCGTTGTCCTCGGGTAAGAGATGACGCCGTTTTCAATCAGCTTTGTTTTTCGATATATACGATAGTTTGCAAATAGGCTCGATAAGGTGAGCAATTACCATTACCATATTGGCAAATTCATTAGCTCGTGATTATTTATGTCTTTACCTCCTTGCCCAAATTGTAACTCAGAATACGTTTATCCAGATCAAGACCACTTAGTTTGCCCTGAATGCGCACACGAGTGGAACCCGACTCAGGCAGCAGAAGAAGACGCCGTAAACGTGAAAGATGCCAACGGCACTTTGCTGCAGGAAGGTGATAAGGTCACGTTAGCCAAAGATCTAAAAGTAAAAGGCAGCTCATTGGTGCTGAAGATCGGCACCAAAGCTGTGATTCGTCGTATTAAAGACGGCAAAGATCATCAACTAGATTGTAAAGTCGATGGTGCTGGCGAGATGATGGTGACGGCGCAGTTTGTGAAGAAGGCGTAATACCTGCACTTAGATATCGCTTTCAGAAGCAATAAAAACAGCTCATTAGGAGCTGTTTTTTTGTTTTTAAGCAACGCTTGATTATTGAGGGCAAAACGTTTGATTGAGCTCTTTTGCTACCTCGATACTTGCTAGCCCAAATCCACCCAATAAGGCGCCACTTGGTACGACAAGGATATTTTTGTTGATGCCGGCTGGCGTTGATTTTAGAGCCGGCAACTTGTCCAGAATCTTATCCGCACTCTGATACATATCCCACGCTCTTTGACTCACTAAAATGTAGTCGGGTTGCATCTCTAACATCGCTTCCATACTGGTTGAGCGATAGCCTTTAAAGTGTGCTTGTGCAGGATTAATCGCCCCTGCGAGAGTAATGATGGTGTCGATTGCCGTATCAGCGCCACCGACGCGTGTTGCTCCAGAGCGGTCAAGCATAAAGAAAATAGCTTTTGGCTTGGTTTGGCATTGTTTGTGTTCTAGTTTCTCAATTTCTGATGTCACGCTTTGTTTTAGCTGCTTGGCTTCAGTAGGATGCCCCATGACTGCTGCCAGAGTGTCTATTCGAGACAACAGCTGAGGGACATGTTGCCCTGAAGGGATTGTTACCACTTCGACACCACTTTTCGCAATTTGTTTGATGGCAGTTTGTGGTCCCATTTCATCAGTGCCGATCAAGTGGGTAGGGCGCAGTGCCATTACTCCTTCAGCAGAGAGACGAACATGTAAGCCTAACTGTGCGATGTCTTCATTGCCTTCAATCAAATGTCTACTGGTAAAATCTGCACCGACTAGCTTGTCTTGCGCGCCTAATGCATAAATGATTTCTGTCACCCCAAAGCCTGAGCTGATCATGCGATCTTCAGCATGCAAGGGCATCGTGACCAAAGAAGCGAGTGCCAAACATAAGAGTTTTTTCATGTATTTCACCTTACATACCATGAACAAATACGGGTATGTTTGATAAATCAAAGCCCCTCCGTAGAAGAAGGGGCTAAATAGTATAAATGTGCTTTAGAAAACGTATTTCGCGTTCACGCCGAAGTTGATACCTGGCGAAGTTAACGAGTCTGAATTTGCAACGGACGTTGGTGTTAACCCTTTCACACGGCTGTAGCTCCAGTATTTCTTATCAAATACGTTAAATACACCACCTCGAATGGTTAGGTTCTTGATTGGTTGCGCATAGGCGGTAACATCAACGATGCCGTAGCCTGGTGCTGACAAGTTATCTTTATTGCTCCAATCGCTGCCATCTTTGCTAGCAACAGCCGTTAAGGTGGTTTCCCAGCCGTACAGTGCATTGGCTTGGTCGAAGCCAAGACCCAATACCCCGCTCAGTGGTGCGACACTGTCTATGGCTTTTCCTGAGTCTTTATCCTCACCTTCAGACCATGCACCACTGACACGTAAGTAAGTGCCATTTGGTACAGGCATTAACGCTCCGAGCTGCAGGGCACTTGAGAATTCCACACCGTAGATTTTCGCGTTGTCGATGTTCTCGTTTTTGCTGTACATGTATCGAGTACCTTGGTGCACTTCAGTCCAAGATGTTGAGTTAATGAAGTCACTGTAATCGTTGTAGTACGCTGCTAATTCCCAGTTCAACACTTGATAGTTCTGGCGAACACCCAGTTCAATAGAATCACTGGATTCGGGCTTCAAATCAGGGTTTGCAAGCACTACAACATGCATTCCAGGGACGGGATTACGCTCAAAGCTGTAGTAAAGCTCTTCTGGTGTTGGTGCTTTAAAACCACGCGCGTATTTAGCGAAGGCGCTGGTGGTATCGGTAAAGTGGAACACGCCTCCCAATTGTCCTGTGATTGCATCTGTATCGAGATCTTTGTATTCACCTAGGTTGCCGTTGATATTGCGATGATCTTTGGTTGGTCGGTATTGGAACATGTCGTAGCGAAGACCAGTGGTTACAATCAAGCGGTCATTCATAAGATACATCTGATCTTGCGCGAAAAGCCCAGCTTTGCGTACGTCAGTTTTTGGTGGCATTTCAACAACGCCACTGGTGTCTTTCCCTTTATTATCCGTGTCACGAGTTTCGAGCTTGAACTCGCTGTCGATTAAGGTTGCTCCGTAAATAAAGTCGTGATTTGTGTTTCCTAGCACGAACGATTTATCGAGCTGTACATCCAGCTGGAGCGATGTATCCTTCGCGTTACGCTGTCTGGTTCGTTCGGTGCTGGTAAAAGGTGGGAAAGCGCTTGTCAGTGTGTCTTTTGTGGTGTTTTTCGCTTCCGAAATCTGCCAGTTTGCTTGCCAAGTTAGGTGATCAAAAGCGGAGTATTGAGCATTCCAAGTGTGCTCAATGCCAACGCGACCTCTGCGCTGAGTGTCCTCGAAATGATAGTTAGAATATTTACTGAAGCCACTAGAGCTACCTTCTAGAGAAAGACTTTTCCCATCCGAGTCTTGTTCGAAGTACTGCCCAGTAAACCCGAAATGATGATCTTCACTGGCTTGAAGCTCTAACTTAGACAAAATGTTGTTTGATGTGTAGTTCATCGGATCGGCTTTACCACGACCTTCGCCAGTGATATCAGCCCCATCGCCATGCGTTTCCAGTTCGTCACCATCGCGATGAGTAAAGATAATCATCCCTTTAAGGTCTTCATTAAACTGGCGAGCCGCGTTTACGGTTGCTTTGTAACTGCCGTCGCGAGATTGATACCCTGCGTCGACACTCGCATGACCTTCTTCGCCTTGGAGGAGATCATCAGCGGATTTTGTTCTCATCAAAACGCTGCCGCCGAGTGCACCACTGCCGTACAAACTTGAAGACGAACCTTTGTTAACTTCAATGGCGGTGAGCGTATCAACTTCGACTTGCCCTTGACCTTTGCCAAGAACATTCATCACAGTTCCGCTGACTCCTGAACCGTAAGCGACAGGTTGTTCTACGCCATCGACTAGAACTTTAACCCGGCTTCCGTCCATTCCTCGGACATTGAAATCTGACGCCCCAAAACGTGAGTTGCCATTCATGCTGACGCCCGGTATGTAACGCAGGCTTTCTTCGATATTGTTTGCCATCTGCTTTTCAATATCTTCTGAGCTGACAACCGCCACACTACCTGCGACGTCAGAAATAGACTGTTCCATACGAGACGCAACGACGACAACGGTTTCCATTTTTTGTGTGTTTGCGGTGGGCTTTTGTTGTTCGGCATCACTAGATGCATAAGTGAGAGGGGCAATAAGCGTTGGCAGCAATAATGTAAAAGGTGCCACCCTTGGCTTTAAAAGAGACATACTGCATTTCCTTAGAAAAATCGCACTAAAAATAAAAGCTCTTAGCGCTCCAAGTGGGAATGGTTATCATTATTATTGCAGTATGATGAACAAGATTTGCTCACCCAGATTTGATCTTTATCAATTAATAATGCATCTCATTTGCATCTTTTGGGTGGTGGTGGAATGTTCAAGTCGGCAAACACCGCTGATGGCTGCCTCTCAATCTCGTTGGAATATTTCTGGTGCTAACTCCACCGCTTCGCACATGGCAGGAATATCTAGCAACGTGATATGGCTTTCGCACTCAGTAATAAAACCCTCGTTTTTCAGTTTTTTGAACGTCCTAGAAAGCGTTTCTGGCGTCATCCCTAGCTGTGTTGCGAGCAGCTTTTTTGTCACGGGTAATGTGATTTTCCCTTCGCTTCTCGATTGAGCACAATAGAAGTCAGCCAGCTTCATCACCAGTCTTTGGTTCGCGTTTACTTGCGTCAAAATGTTCACGGTATCCATCAGCTGGTGGATGCGATTGGTCATGTAGTTCATGACTTTTAATGAAGTCTGCGGAGACTGAGTAAACACCGTTAACACATCTTGGTAGTGGAACACTGATAACTCCGTGTCCTGATCGACACGGGCACTCATCGGATAGGTTCTTGGGGACATAAACATCGCCATTTCCGCAATCATTTCTCCCGCCATAAACACTCTAAACAGCTTTTCGTCGCCGTTTGGCATCAAACGAAACAGCGAGACTTTTCCTTTCTCTACCAAATACATATTTTCCGCAGGCTCCCCACGTTCAAACAGTTGATGCCCTGCATCGCAATGCAAAGGCGAGCGTTTTGAGAAGAGTTGCGTTTTTTCTTCTTCGTTCAGGAGCGAAACAATAGAGCCGGGCACGCTGTTTTCCTTAGCTTGATAATTATCAAGCAGCAAATTCGGACTTGGGGGATAAGATACAAATAATAATCATTATTGATTGATGTGCCAACTTATCCAACCTGAGAAAGGAGAACAGTTATGGACGGTATTAGCCACGTATTTCGATGGGTTGCCTTGTGCGGTCTGGTCGTTCTTTTTGTTCCCGTCGCCATCTTTGCTTAGGAGTCATTATGTCTAAACGATTAGCGATGCCCAATGAAGGGCGAGAAGTGACAAAAACACCGGGACACTGGGTACTCGCTCAACTGGGTAAGAAAGTGCTGCGTCCTGGTGGCAAAGAGCTAACACAAAAAATGCTGCAAGGGTTGGCAATTACCCGTGATGACTGTGTTGTCGAATTCGCGCCTGGTATGGGTTATACGGCACGTTTGTGCTTGGAAAAATCCCCTGCAAGCTACACCGCTATCGAACAAAATGAGCAGGCAGCCGATATTGTTCGCTCTTACTTACAGGGGGCAAACCAACGTTGTCATGTCGGGAATGCACAAGAGACAGGGTTAGAGCCAGAATGCGCTTCAGTGGTTTATGGCGAAGCTATGCTGACGATGCAATCCGATGCGCGTAAAAACGAAATTATTGCTGAGGCTGCTCGAATCCTCGCAACTCATGGTCGTTATGGTATCCATGAACTGTGCATTACGCCAGATACTATCGATGAAGATAAAAAGCGCGCGATTCAAAGAGAAGTTTCCGAGGTCATTCAACACCCCGCCAAACCTATCACACCCGCAGAGTGGAAAGCTCTGATGGAAGAGAATGGCTTTGTCGTTGAGTTTGAAGCTGTTGCTCCAATGCATTTACTCGAACCAAAACGCGTTATCGCCGATGAAGGCTTGAGTGGGTTCTTAAAAATCGTGAAAAACGTACTGACTAAACCGCAAGCGAGACAGCGTGTGTTAGGCATGCGTAAGATTTTCCGCAAACACGAAAAGAACCTATCTGCGATAACGCTTGTCGCAAGAAAGAAGGAAAGCTAAATCATGTTTGAATACACCTTATATGAAGATCTCGCCAGCGAAGTGGATATCCCCAAAGCAGGTATCACAAGTTGTCCTGTGTACAAAAGTGAGCGTTTGCGAGGTGTTATTTTCGGGTTCGCCGAGGGTGAAGAAATGAGCGAACATACTGCAGCAGTACCAGCGATTGCACAAATACTCGAAGGAGAATGTACGTTCACATTAGAAGAAGAGGCGAAAGAACTAAAAGCTGGCGCTTGGTTGCTAATGGACGCGCATTTGCCTCACAGCATTATCGCAAAAACGCCATTGAAGCTGATGCTGTACCTGTTGCGCGAGCCTAAGTAATGTTCAAATAAGGTACGCCATCATTAAAACCAAATTGTTAGTTTACTAGGGCAACAGTATTTGGCAGCCTCAATAGCGATATTGAGGCTGTTTTCTTTCTGTTTCATTATTCGCCATTGTGCGTCCCAAAAGCCACGTGCACATTTGCACTCTGGCGTGTCATTCTTAAGCTATCTCTCTCGGTTTTTATCTTGATAGGCAAGGGCATGAAGGAATACGCACCGCAGTACAGCAAAAAACAAAAGATCATCAGGGTCGTTATTGCTGGCGTATTTTGCATTCTAGCTGGTGTGCTGTTTAAGCTTGAGGGGGAGCCTCTACTGCAAGCAGTTGCCAAAGCGCCGGAATGTTATGAAGTGTTCGGTATGCAGGGATTAGAACTTCTGGTTTACATACTGTTCTTTTGGGTGCCACTGTCCGTGTTTTTACTTGCTGCGGTATTGATGTTGCCACTTGGCGTACGTGGTTTGATCGAAGGTCAGTTTCCACCTAAAGGTGTGAAGGTATTCAGACCCACTGTGATTCAACGCGGCAAGCTCGGTACGTTCAAATCCCTTATTCATCTCTTGTTCCCCTTATTGTGCTTTGGTTCTGTCGTGTGGGGTAATGGTCAAATCGAACCCATGATGGAGATCTTCCAACCAAAACAAGGGGAAACAACTTGTATTGACTGAAGTTCTTGATGTGTCTTTGTGACCTTGGTCCCTTATAGATAAGCCAATAAATTCAATTATTTGTTGAATCTAAAATATTAGTCGTAAAGATAAAAATTATTATAATACGTTGCACTGTATATGAAATTACTTGTGCTGTCTCTTTGTTATAATTGGGCGCGATTTGAACAATATAACAAAAGGTATCTATTCATGTTCAGCAACCTCTCTATCAAGCAAAAGATAGTTCTCCCTCTATCTTTGATGATTGTATTACTGACTTTAAGCTCAGTATTGAATGTTCTCACGATGTGGAAACAAACCGAGCTTAGCGACACGCTTAACGAGCAGGTTACCCCAAGCCTTTTTACCATTGAAGATGCGTATCGCGACCTCTATCAAGCAACTTCAGCGATTCAAGGTTTAGCTCTGGCGCAGTCTCAAGCGGAAATTGACCACCATCTATTTGAATACAAAGACAACGCATACAAAGCTCTGCCACGTATGAAAAAAGTCATGTCACTGTCCGATGCGGGGGTAATGCCTCGCAGTCATGGTAGCGAGGTGCAGAAGCTAGTATCAACAGGTGAGAAATGGCTGCAAAGCTATGAAACCATGATCAGCAAGCCACAATCGCAGTGGGTAAGTTATTACGAGTCAAACAAAGCGGAATTTGAACACCAATTTGGTGCGGTACGTGAACAACTAAATGTGGTGAAAGATGCGATTGAAGCAAAACAAAAGACGCTAAAAACGGATATCGCAGCAGCGGCGCTCCGTGCAGAACTTATTCTTGAAGCAGGCATCGCAATCGTGATTATTGCAGCGCTTGGTATGGTGGTATTACTGCTAAAAACTGTTGTGAAGCCAATCAACGACATCAAAGAAGCAATGGTGCAAATTGCGTCTGGAGAAGGGGATTTGAGCCAACGTATTAGCATCAACTCGCAAGATGAAATTGGTCAACTTGCTGGTGGCTTCAACCAGTTCGTGACTAAAATTCAAGCGACAGTGTCACAAGTCGTCGAAAGCGCAAACACATTGCGTCAGGAAATGAACAACCTGAATTCGTTGACCTCAACCATTGCAGATTCAACAGTTCATCAACAACGTGATAGCGAAGCTGTTGCCGCAGCAGTTCATGAAATGCAAGTGACCAGTCGCAACGTAAGCGACAGCGCTACAGAAGCCGCTTTGGCAAGCCAAACAGCGAACGAAGAGCTGTCGAATACCAATGTGATTTTGGAGCAAACAGTCGCAGCGATTCGTGATCTTGCGGGTGAGATTGAAAGTGCAAGCCAAGTTATCAATACACTAGATAATGACGTAAGCAACATTGCTTCGGTATTGGACGTTATCCGTGGCATTGCAGAACAGACCAACTTGTTGGCATTGAACGCGGCGATTGAAGCGGCGCGTGCTGGTGAGCAAGGTCGTGGTTTTGCTGTTGTGGCAGATGAAGTTCGTTCCTTGGCCAGCCGTACTCAAAAGAGCACGGGCGAGATTCAATCGATGATTGAGAAGCTGCAAGCAGGCGCTGCTCAGGCGGTGGAAGTGATGCAGGGCAGTAAAACCAGCAGCGAAGACACCATTCAATCGGCAGGTTTGGCGACAGAATCTTTGGCTGAAATCCTTAACGCGATCGCACGTATGAACGAGATGAACACGCACATTGCGACAGCAGCAGGTCAACAAAGCTCAGTGAGTGATGAAGTGAACAGCAACGTTCAAGGTATCGCAGACAGCAGCACGTCGATTGTTGATGTGGTGAGCCAAGCGCAACAGTCACTGTCTATGCTGTCAGAACAGACGCAACAGTTAGACAAGCAAGTCAGTCAGTTCCGCGTTTAATCAAGTGGAAGATTAGGTAACTCAAAGCCCCTTTAGTTTGGGGCTTTTTTGTCTTTAGGTGTTTGAACCCGCACCATTATTCGGGGGGCGGGAAGTCTCTATTCATCATTGAAGCTGGTGTCTGGCGATGTGCATTTCTCGCTTTCTTCCTACGAGCCACCGACATCGGAACAAAATATTTATCGTAAGGTCATGACTAAACGAGACTTCCGTTTATTAATGAGTAGAAGTTGTGGATTGAAGAAGGAGTGGGGCATAGTGCGCCGATATTTGATTCCCAGAAGTATGTTCCGCACGTGATGGCGTTTCTTAACAAACACTTTCCCGTTATTTCGAAATAAAAGAAAACCGAGCTGAAATTATTCAGCTCGGTTTTTATGCTCTAACTGCGACTACAATCGTCTTAATAAAAGCATCTAAATCCCATGTTTTTTAGGGTTCGCTCCGCTCTGCCAAAAAAGAGCAAACTGCATTGTTCATCTAGATAGTAGATACGATTGTGGCGCATGGTCACTGGCTTTTCGTAACTCAATACAATGTATTCGTTTCCCTTAGACTTTGAATATTCATATTGATAGTCAAGCGCTTGAAAGTCTGTCACAGCACCACCGATCGGTGAGTAATGATTCCGAGTCTCAATGTGATCTTTGTAGAGTTCAGTATAGGTCGTCCACCTATATTGCATCGCTTCTACCTTGCCAAACAGTTGAACTTTTGACTGGTGTGCAGTGAACAAGAGAATACCGTTGAACACGACTAATGCTATCAATACTTTGTGTTTATGGGCATTGAAGTAAAAGCTGATCTTTGTGATAAATGCATTCATGGTTGTTAATTGTCACTATCGTTTTTCCGTCATCGGAACGTTTTATTTCTGGGTAAGCTTTGGCTCTTAGTACTTGTTCAAAGTCGTGCTTGTAATACAGCGCTTTCGCTGTTTCATAAAGGTTGAAGACTGTTAGCACGAGCAATGCTGCGAGTAGAAGGCTCCATAAACCTTGGCTTTGACCCGTTTTGATAACACTCATTGGAGGCGTTTTTTGCTTTGGCTCAATTATTGGCTCAGAAACGAGCTTTTCTTGCTCAGCAACATCGAAGTTTAATGCATAGCCAACACCAGGGGTGTTTATGAGAATCGCTTTGTCGTCATCTTCTAGTGTGCGTCGAGTGCGATTGATCAGCTGCGGCAAGCTCTCTTGTGAGATATGCTCATAACCCCAAACCTGTTGGATAATCTCTTTATTGCTGATCGTGTTTGGATGCGCATCAACGAGGCAGTTCAATAATGCTTTTTGTTTATTGGTGAGCTTAATTGTGTCTTGCTCTTCTGTTTTGCCACTCAAAAGGGAGGGCAGTAAATAGTGAGTCGTCCTGTCCCATGTGAATTTCCCTAATACTATTCTATTGTTGTTTTTCATAACCAACTTATTTCGTATTTCAGGCTGTTTTAGGGGAGCGGATTATAGGGAAATGAAGAAGGAAATCAACGTCTATATTTGAAAAATAATTACGCAAAGCGAAGCGTAAATGTTCAGCTTATGATTCAATGTTAATCAGGTGTAAATGAAATTCAATGCCACTTTGTTATCATTTCAGTTTATGCTCTGCTTATATTAATTTCTCTCCAATATGACTTTTTGTTGATTTTTTTGTCACTAATTCTCTGGTTTTGTCTACTCTTTTTTCCTGTTTTTCTTAAGAGAAATTCAATTTCAATTGCTCACAGAAAATTTATTTTTCCAATAGAAAAGCGCTCAAATTGAGAGATCAATTACAGCTTTAGAACAAACATTTTTGTCTATCGTAAAGAGCGGTAAATTTTGTTGTATGTACAACATTGAATAATTATCATCCCGACTAATATTTGCTGACTTTTTATTGAGTCACGTTTTTTAGTTAGGAAGAGAGAATTTTCATGACACGTAGAACCACGCTATCGCTCTTGATTGCGTCGAGCCTATTATTGGTCGGGTGTGAACAGAGCCAAGAAGGACAAGCACAAGGTGGTCCAGCGCCGACACCAGAAGTGACGGTAATGACGGTTGAACCGGTTCGCCAAGCGTTAACGGTAGAATTGCCTGGTCGTAGCCGAGCGTTTAAAGAGGCAGAAGTTCGCCCACAGGTCACGGGTATTATTTCTGAGCGCAATTTTGAAGAGGGTGGTGTGGTTGAGAAAGGTCAGTCGCTTTACCAGATCGACGATTCTACGTTCCAAGCAGACCTATTAAGTGCAGAAGCGGAATTGATCCGTGCTCAAGCTTCGGAAGAATCGACGTACTCAACAGTTCGTCGTTACCGCGCGTTGATTACGAAGAAATCGATCAGCCAACAAGATCTCGATGAAGCAGAAGCGGCTTACAAAGAAGCGAAAGCGCAAGTGTTGGTAGCGAAAGCGAAGATCAACACAGCGAAGATCAATCTTTCTTACGCACAAGTGAAAGCGCCAATCAGCGGTGTGATCAGCAAGTCTAACGTAACGGCGGGTGCGCTAGTAACGGCAAACCAAGCGGCGACGCTAACGACTATCCAACAGCTAGACCCAATCAATGTTGATATCGTGCAATCTTCTGCTCAGCTACTCCGTTTGAAAGCTGCGATGTCACAAGGTCACTTGCAAAAAGACGAATCCGCTCAAGTAACACTAACGCTTGAAGACGGTTCGACGTATGCGCATAAAGGTATTATGAAGTTTACCGAAGTGAATGTAGATGAAAGTACTGGCAGCGTAACGCTACGTGCAGAATTCGCGAACCCAGATGGCTTATTGCTACCGGGTATGTTTGTGCGCGCAACGGTAACAGTAGGTGTGGACCCAGTGGCGATTCTTATCCCGCAGAACACAGTTACGCGTGACGCAACGGGCAAAGCCTCAGTAATGACAGTGGGTGCGGACAACAAGGTAACAATAACTCCGGTAACAACGGCGGAGTCTATTGGTAACCAGTGGCGTATTACTGACGGTCTGAAAGTGGGTGATAAAGTCATCACAACCGGTCTACAGATGATCCAACCGGGTAATCCAGTAACTATTCAATCAGGTGAGCAGGCTTAATCATGGCACGATTCTTTATCGATCGTCCGGTATTTGCTTGGGTACTTGCGATTCTGACTATGTTGGCGGGCGTAATGTCTTTGTTCAACTTGCCAGTTTCTCAATATCCAACGATTTCACCGACCACGATCTCAATCAGTGCTCGTTACCCTGGTGCTTCTGCGAAAACCGTAGAAGACTCAGTAACTCAGGTTATCGAGCAAAACATGACGGGTCTGGACTACCTGCGTTACCTAAACTCAAGCAGTGATGCGTTTGGTAATGCCACCATCACGCTGACGTTTGATAGCGAAGCCGATCCAGATATCGCGCAAGTTCAGGTGCAGAACAAACTGCAATTGGCGATGACATCACTTCCGATGGAAGTACAAAGCCAAGGTATCGTTGTAAACAAATCTAACACCTCATTCTTGATGGTTGTGGCGGTTTACTCTGAAGACCCGGACTTTACAGAAAACGACATCGGTGACTTTGTTGTTACCAATATTCAAGATCCGATCAGCCGTGTAACGGGCGTAGGTCAAGTGCAAGCGTTTGGTTCTCAATACGCAATGCGTGTTTGGCTAGACCCATTCAAACTGACTCAGTTCAACCTTACTGCAATCGACGTCGCGAACGCTATTCGTGAACAGAACGCACAGGTTTCTTCTGGTCAGTTGGGTGCAGCGCCTGCGCAAAAAGGTCAGTTGCTTAACGCGACCATTTCTTCAGCAAGCCGTTTAACCAGCGTGGCTGAATTCAGAAACATCATTCTGAAATCAGAAGCGAACGGTTCGAACGTTTACCTTAAAGACGTGGCGCGTGTTGAGCGCGGCGCAGAAAGCTACGATATCAAAGGTCAATACAACGGCTTCCCGGCGGCAGGTCTTGGTATCTCTCTCGGTACTGGTGCGAACGCGCTAGAAACGGCAGAAGCAGTAAAAGAACGTCTTGGTCAGCTAAGTGCGACTTTCCCAGATGGTTTGAAGATTGCTTACCCGTTTGAGACAACGCCATTCGTTGATGCGTCGATCAAAGAAGTAATCAAGACACTGCTTGAAGCGATCGTGTTGGTATTCTTGATCATGTACCTATTCTTGCAGAACTTCCGTGCGACGATCATTCCAACGATTGCGGTTCCGGTGGTATTGCTGGGTACGTTTGCGATCCTTTATGCGACCGGCTTTAGTGTTAACACCTTAACCATGTTTGCGATGGTTCTGGCAATCGGCTTGCTGGTGGACGATGCGATCGTTGTGGTAGAGAACGTGGAACGTGTAATGCACGAAGACGGTCTCGATCCAAAAGAAGCAACGAAGAAGTCAATGGGGCAGATCACTGGCGCACTAGTGGGTGTTGGTCTGACGCTGTCTGCGGTATTCGTACCGATGGCGTTCATGTCTGGCTCAACTGGTGTTATCTACCGTCAGTTCTCTATCACCATCGTAGCAGCGATGACGCTATCGGTATTGGTGGCGATCATTCTTACTCCGGCACTTTGTGCGAGCTTACTGAAAAAAGGCGATGCGGAATTTTCGGATAAGAAAGGCTTCTTCGGCTGGTTCAACCGTAAGTTTGATGCGGCAACGGCAGGTTACGAAGCGGGCGTAGCGAAAATGCTAAAACGCACTGGTCGTATGCTGTTGGTATTCGCGGCAATGAGTGCGGGTGCAGGTTGGTTGTTCATGAACCTTCCGACATCGTTCCTACCGGATGAAGACCAAGGTACCGTGTTCTCAATGGCAATTTTGCCACCGAACTCGACTCAAGAGCAGACTGAAAAGACACTAGAAAAAGTTCGTAACTACTTCCTTGAAGAAGAGAAAGACAATGTTAAATCTGTCTTCTCGGTAGCGGGCTTCAGCTTCGCGGGTCAAGGTCAGAACATGGGTATGGCGTTTATCGGTCTGAAAGATTGGTCAGAGCGTGAAGCACCAGGTTCGGATGCAGCCTCGCTGACAGGTCGTGCGATGGGGTACTTCTCAACGATTAAAGAAGCAATGGTGTTTGCGTTTGCACCACCGGCGATTCAAGAGTTGGGTAACGCGACTGGTTTCGACTTCTACCTACAGGACTCAACCGGTAATGGTCATGAAGCGCTTGTAGCGGCTCAATACCAAATCCTAGGTATGGCAGCACAAAACCCGAAACTGGTGGGTGTGCGTCCAAACGGTCAGGCAGATGCGCCGATGTACCAAGTTCATATCGACCACGTGAAATTGCGCGCGCTTGATGTGAGCATCAACGATGTAAACCAAATCCTAGCTTCGGCATGGGGTGGTGCGTACATCAATGATTACATCGACCGCGGACGCGTGAAGAAGGTAATGGTACAGAGTGACGCAGAACACCGCATGCAGCCGAAAGACTTCGACTCATGGTACGTGCGTAACTCACAAGGTGAAATGGTGCCATTCTCGGCATTCGCAACGGGTGAGTGGACTTACGGTTCTCCACTATTGCAACGTTTTAACGGTCTACCTGCGATGAATATCCAAGGCGGCGCGGCTCCGGGCGTAAGTACTGGTGAAGCGATGGCAGAAATCGAAGCCATGGTAGAAAAACTGCCTCCTGGCTTTACGGTGAACTGGAACGGCATCTCTTACGAGGAACGTCTGTCTGGTAACCAAGCGCCAATGCTTTACGCGCTGTCGATTCTGGTTGTCTTCCTTGTACTAGCAGCACTGTACGAGAGCTGGTCAGTACCATTCGCGGTTGTGCTTGTTGTACCTCTAGGTGTGCTAGGTGCGGTACTTGCAGTAATGACTCGCGGTATGGATAACGACGTATTCTTCCAAGTTAGTTTGTTGACCACTGTTGGTCTGGCAACGAAGAACGCGATTCTTATCGTTGAATTTGCGAAGGAATACTACGAGAAAGGCGCGGGCTTGATTGAAGCAACGCTGCACGCGGTACGTGTTCGTCTCCGTCCTATCATCATGACCTCGCTTGCGTTTGGTCTTGGTGTAGTGCCACTGGCTATCAGTGCGGGTGTAGGCTCTGCGGGTCAAAACGCGGTAGGTACGGGCGTACTTGGCGGTATGGTAAGTGCGACCTTGCTTGGTATCTTCTTCGTGCCTGTGTTTTTCGTTGTGGTTGAGCGTTTGTTCGACCGCCGTGCAAGAAAAGAGGCTCAAAAAGAGCAAGTGGAATCTACTTCACAACCAACGGCAAACCAAGAGTAGGACTTAGCGCTAAAGACTAAGTTATACTATTGCTAATAAGTACAAGAAAAGGGCGCTTCGGCGTCCTTTATTTTTGGATTCAATTGGATAGTTTGGTTTAATTTTTACGTCATTCTGAACAGCGAGGGACGAGTGTGATTCAGAATCTGCTTACCGAGTATTGTGGCTTGATGAGAAATATTGAGCCAAGAGCGTGTGGCAGTTAGATTCCTGATCTCGCCTAGGCTCGTCGGAATGACGGGGTGTTGCTCTCTCGGTTATGTTTCTCGTCATTCTGAACAGCGAGGGACGAGCGTGATTCATAATCTGCTCACCGAGTATTGTGGCTTGATGAGAAATATTGAGTGAGAGCGTGTGGCAATTAGATTCCTGATCTCGCTTAGGCTCGTCGGAATGACGGGGTGTTGCTCTCTGGGTTATGTTTCTCGTCATTCTGAACAGCGAGGGACGAGCGTGATTCAGAATCTGCCCACCGAGTATTGTGGCTTGATGAGAAATATTGAGCCAAGAGCGTGCGGCAGTTAGATTCCTGATCTCGCTTAGGCTCGTCGGAATGACGGGGGTGTTGCTCTTTCGGTTATGTTTCTCGTCATTCTGGACAGCGCGGGACGAGCGTGATTCAGAATCTGCTCACCGAGTGCTGTTGCTTTACGTGAAATATTGAGTGGGAGCGTGCGGCAATTAGATTCCTGATCTCGCTTAGGCTCGTCGGAATGACGGGGTGTTGCTCTCTCGGTTATGTTTCTCGTCATTCCCGAAAGCGACGAAGGAGCGCAGTCGGGAATCTCTTGCAAGCACCAGACTATCCAATTGAAAACAAAGCCGAAAGTAGAACAGGCAATATGAAAGATCAGAAGATTTCTCCGATATCCGTGTTGGATCAAAGCCCAATGTTTGTGTGTGGTGTGATGCACCGAACATTCCGTAATCGTGCACAAGCAGAGCTATCGCGTCAGAACTTGATGACGTTGGAAATGGCGAGTGCCTTGGCCGCGTTGGAAGAGTTTCAACCGATGAGTCAGCAAGAATTGGCGGATGCGGTACTAACAGAGCGAAGTGTCGCAAAACGCATGGTGGACAACTTAGAAAAGCGTGGCTTTGTACAAGTCTCTAAGAGCGAAACCAATCAGAGATTAAAGATTCTAACACTCACAAAAGAAGGGGTAGAAGCGGTACGCAAAGTGCACCGCATCATGACTAACCTCAAACAAGATTTCTTCTCTTGCCTGACGGAAGAAGAATCCGATGAATTCTTCCGTTTGGTGCGTAAAATGACCTTAGCCAATCACGCTTAATTCAGCATTTCAAACGATGGCGAGCCAATTAGCTTTCTGTGAGAAAACGGTTCGCCACTTCAGCTTCTTGTTTCTTCATCAATTGATGCGCGGTCAGCATGTGTTGTTCCATCACTTGCTTGGCTTTTGATGCGTCACTTTTACGCAATGCTTCCACCAGTGCACGTTGGCTTTGCACACCCGTTTGCCACAGCTTGTGGTTGCCCGGTTCATACAGTTTGCGATAAATCGTTAGCTCGGTAAGCATTTGCGCAGTAAAGCGAACCACAAACTTCAGCAGCTCGTTGCCAGAATAGCTCGCTAAGAGGCTGTGAAACTCAATCGATGCAATGTGGTGTTCGCGCTCTTGATACACATCTTCCGGTGGCGTCTGGTACTTATCGATCTGCTGATCGAGACGAGCAAGTTGCTCATCGGTCAATGTGCCCGCCAATGATGCCGCGATCTCTGGCTCTAGAGATAAGCGGATCTGGTACAGATCAGAAATTGAAACGTCTTTGAAGAACAGGTAGTTACTCAGTAGTGCCTGAGCTTTGTTCTCACTCATTTCGCTAACAAACACACCGCCTTTTGGCCCAGTCTTGGTCGAGAGAATACCTTGAGCCTCTAAGATACGCATGCTTTCACGTACTGTGCTTTTTGATGCATCAAAAGTTTCCATCACGTCGATTTCGCTTGGGAGACGATCGCCGGGTTGTAAAGCTTGATCGACAATCCATGCTTTGATCGATTCGGCTAATTGTTGAGTTCTACGTCCTTTTGCGCTGCTTGCCACATTATCCTCGCTGGTTTTTCTCGCGGTATCTAGGGTCTGTTGATCTTTCGTGGTTAAATTTTGTTCGAGATAAAGTCGTTTTAGGCGAGGCAAGGAGTGTGCCGCCTAGCCACTCTAAGCAAATACTCCTTAACAAAGCATAAAACGATTTTGCGGGGGCGCCTAGCCCGAACCCTTTGGGCAGCGTTTGTTGGCCATTTCTACTTCGTTATCGACTTCTCATGTAGGCTAACTACACATCAAAGTCTCCGCCTTGTGTAAACACCCAACAATTCGCTGCAAAAATCAGCACGAAAGGTTAACAGACCCTATTGAATTCTGAAGGAAATTCAAAGGATGTCACCTGTTTTCTACGTTTCTTTTTTTGGAAAAAGTACGGGTTGTTGATTATGAAACCATCCGATTATCGATCGAATCACTCTCACAAAAAAGTCTATTTATCATGATAAATGTCTTTCATTTGATATTTATCATGATAAATTAAAAATGAACATGGTTAGAAAAAGAGCGATTCAAGATGGAAAAATTTGTAGAAACTGCCAGCCTAGCGTGGGAGTGGTTGGAAGATATTGCTCAATGCAGCCAAACCCAAGACCCAGATAGCGAAGGTGTTACTCGCTTATGTGCCAGTGAAGAGCACGCAAAAGCGAATGAAAAACTACGTGAGTGGATGCTGTTGTCTGGTATGGAAGTGCGCATGGACAATGCTGCAAATCTTATTGGTCGCTATCACAGCCCAAATCCAAATGCCCAGACGCTGATTTTTGGCTCTCACCAAGACACGGTGCCAAATGGTGGTAAATACGATGGCATCTTGGGTGTGATTCTTCCAGTTGCGTTGATTCACTATTTTCATCAACAGAAATTCGAATTCCCATTCAATATTGATGTGATTGCCTTTAGCGATGAAGAGGGAACTCGATTCCAATCGACACTACTTGGCTCAAAAGCGATATCTGGGACGTTTGACCCAAGTGTGCTGGATGCGCGAGATGCCCACGGTGTAACCATGCGTGAAGCGTTAACGTCGTTTGGTTGTCATCCAGATCAGATCGAAAAAGACGCTTACGACAAAGAAAAGGTGTTAGGCTTTGTGGAACTGCATATTGAGCAAGGGCCACAGCTTGAACAAGCGAACTTGCCGGTCGGTGTGGTTACTGCCATCACTGGGATTGAGCGTCATACTTTGTCGATTGTTGGCAAAGCCGGACACGCAGGCACCGTGCCAATGGACATGCGTCAAGATGCGCTAGTTGGGGCAGCTCAGGTCATTCATATGTTTGACCAACTGTGCAAACGTGAAGACGACCTAGTGGGCGTCGTAGGTAAAATCGCCAACTTCCCAAATGGTGTGAATGTGATTCCTCAGCAGACGGACATCACTATCGAACTGCGCTCTCCAAATGATGCCTCTCGCATTGCCGCACGAAAAGAAATGCTGGAGAACATTCAAACCTTGATGGCGCAATACAACCTCGCGTATCACCACGAACAAACTTATGAGCAAGCTGCTGTCACCTGTTCTGATTCACTTTCTTCGGCACTTACTCAAGCGATCGCACTATCCAATATTGACACCAAACATCTATTCAGTGGCGCGGGTCATGATGGTCTGGCTGTGTGTGAGCTGACGGATATTGCGATGTTGTTTATGCGTTGTACGGGCGGGGTTAGCCATCATCCTGATGAAGCGATTTTACAACAAGACCTCGTAGCAGCAGTCGAGGTTCTGAACCATTTCTGCATGCTGATGAAACACCAATAAAGCGAAATAACACAAGAGAGGGTGGGGATTCATCCTCTTTTTTACTTTCAAAACCAAGACTTGGTTTTAGCTTGTGAACGTGAAGGCTCATACCAATGGGTTTTCATTCCTATACTAAGGAGAGATTTTGTTATGGATATGACAAAAAAGATGGAGACAACAGAGAAGAAGGCTTGGTACAAGAGTATGCCGGACCCAATGGTCCTGATCTTTATGATTTTGGTGGCAACGTATCTACTGACTTTTGTTGTGCCTGCCGGGGAGTTCTCACGTGTTGTGGTGGACGGTCGTACTACCGTTGTCCCAAACTCATTTGCTTATCTGAGTGATGTGCCTGCGGTGCATTTCTTTGACATTTTTGTCGCGATTCCGAAAGGTTTGATCAGCGCGGCACCTTACTTGTTCATCGTATTCATTGCTGGTGGTTTGTTCCACATCTTGCAACGCACTGGTGCGCTTGAGAACGCGATTGGTGTGGCGGTAAACAAAGCTGGCGTGAAGAACCGTAATCTTATCATCACAATCGGCACCTTTATCTACGGTTTCTTTGGCGTGGCGGTAGGCTTTGAGAACAACATCGCACTCGTTCCGGTTGCGGTTCTGATTTCTGCTGCGGTTGGTTACTCCAGCCTTGTCGGTACGGTAATGGCAGTGGGCGGTATCGGTGTAGGCTTTGCACTGTCACCAATCAACCCTTATACCGTAGGTGTTGCTCAAGGTATTGCTGAACTGCCTACTTTCTCGGGCGCTTGGTTGCGTGCAGCGATGGTAATTTCCTCTCTTGCATTGCTGTCTTACTACATCTGTACTCGTGTGGCGAAGATGGAGTTTAAAGAGCCAGATTCAGCAGAGGGCTTAAGCAAAGATTTATCGGAATACCACCTAGAGAAGAAAGACAAACTTACGCTAGGCGTATTCCTAGCTGGTCTTGGTGTGATGCTTTACGGCGTATTTGCTAACGGTTGGTACATCAACGAGATCGCAGGTCTGTTCTTATTAATGGCAATTGTGATCGGTGCGGTGAACGGTTTAAGTGCGAATGGCATCGTGAAGCAAATGATGGAAGGTGCATCGGGCGTAACCGCAGGCGCCTTGGTGATTGGTGTTGCGGCGTCGATTCAAATCATTCTCGACCAAGCGCAAATCATCGATACCATCGTTAACGCGCTAAGCTCACTTATCCAAGATATGCCGATTGCTATCTCTGCGATTGTCGCAAGTGTGGTGCAAGGTGTGATCAACCTATTTGTGCCATCGGGTTCTGGTCAAGCGATGGTGACCATGCCGATCCTAATTCCTGTTGCAGATCTTACTGGCATGAGCCGTCAGCTTATGATCACTGCATTCCAAGTTGGTGATGGTCTTACCAACCTTATTGTACCGACTTCTGGTGGTACGCTAGCCATGTTGGCGCTGGGTCGCGTCTCTTACGAGCAGTGGTTAAAGGCAATTATGCCATTCATGGTATTTGTTTACGCCTTGTGTTGGTTGGCGCTGTTTATTGGACAAATGGTCGGCTACTAACGTCTTTTTATATCGAGAATCTATGACGATTTCACTTATTCATGTTAATCCTGAAACGGGATTATCGGCTTCCATCACAGCCACTGGCGGTGTTGCCGTTGGTGGTTATGTGAACCACAGTTGGCGTGGAGTTGGCGCCTGTGCAACTCAAGGTTTGTTTACCAATCCTTGGTATGCAGACAATGCCAAGCGATGGTTATCTCAAGGACTGTCTTGTCATGAGGTGATTGACCGTTTGAAAGAAGGTGATGCGGAATTCGCCAAGCGCCAATGTATGGTAATGGACAAACATGGCCATACCGCGTTTATAAACGGCGAAGAGAACATCGCGTACGTAGGATCTCTAGCACTTCAAGATTTGGCGGTTGCCGGAAACATGCTTGAAAGTGATGCGGTTATTGAGGCGTTTGCAGATTCGTTCCTAGCTCAGACTGTGATCAATGCCGAGCAAGTGAGAGCTGGGGGCAAACCGCAATATCGTGATAACTATGAGGTAACGCTAGCGGAAGTGCTTATTTCTGCATTAGAAGCCGCATTGGAAGCGGGAGGGGATAAGCGCGGTACCTATTCTGCCTCTCTTCGTATAGAAAGTTATACTCATGCGCCGATTGATATTCGCGTTGATTGGTCTGATGACAGCTTGATGGAAGACATGAGAAGGGTACTGAGCCGAGTACGAGCGCCGAGCTTTCAAGAGTTTCTTAATGGCGTGCCGAATCAGTAAGAGGATTCATGTCGCGCAAAATAAAAAGCCGAACAGTGACTGCTGTTCGGCTTTTTTGTATTGGTTAAAACATAATTTTGTTTTCAACTTTAACGATGCCATTGAGTGAAACAGAAACGACATCGTTATCTTTCACCTCCACAGTGTGGGTTGGTAAGTCGATGTAAATTAAATCGCCCGGTTTGAGTGTGAAATACTGACTGAGTTCACTCACGATTTCTGCTGGAGAATAGGTAATTTCAGCAAAGGCGTCATTGTTAATGGCTTTACCGTTGATTTGCGAAGAAACATGAATCTGGGTGAAATCGAGTCCGCGAACGATCTCATTCGCAATTGGGGCAAAACCGTCTGCGCTTTTTGCTCTTAGCGAATGGGCATCATACTGCAGCCAGTTTGTTTCCGTAAGATCGCCCCCAACGGTGAGTCCAAATATAGCGGCTGACGCTTGCTTGGTATCGATGTTCTTACTTTGCTTTCCTATCACGACCACGAGGGAGCTTGAATACTCGATGTTATCGGCATCATATGGTACTTGGATTGGAGCGCCGGTAGAAATTAACGCTGAAGGCAGTTTAAAGAAAAACTGATAATCACTTTTCTTCGCCTTATCTGCTTGTTTTTTCGCTTGAACGATGAACACTTTTTCTGGCTTAGTCGGAAGCAGCAGACTGACATCATCAACGGAAACTTGACGAGGTGAGAGTGATGAATCGGAGAAAATATCCCCTTTAAGAGGATAGATTGAGTCTTCTACTAACTTGCCGTAACTGATTTTCCCGAGGTGTTGATAGCGAACATAAGTCGTTGACGCTGCATTTGCCGTTAGGCTGACCACACTTAAACACACGCCCAAACATAATGCGATGAGTTTCATTATAGAAATCCTTATTTTTTAGCGCATTATATCGGTTAATTGCTGGGAAGCGTATGCCGAACTCTCCTACTTGGGGTTATGTCCCGATTAAATTAGGTTGTAACTCTTAAGAATGACGATACCCAATGTACAGGTAATTGTTGAGAGTACGGTCGTTAAAGCGATGATGTTTGCCGCTAAGACAGAATTACCTCCCATAGAGCGTGCCATGACATAACTTGCCGCCGCAACGGGAGAAGCGTTCATAAAGAACAAAATGCCAAGCTCAATCCCTCGAAAGCCAACTAAATATGCACCTGTGGTAATCACGATAGGGGCGACGACCAGTTTGTAGCTGCTGGCAAACCAAGACGGCCCTTTCTCTTTCTTCATCAAACTTAAATCGAGTGAGCCACCGGTACACAAGAGGGCGAGGGGAAGCGTCATCTTCGATAGGTAGTTACCAGCATCAATCGCTACATCAGGAACAGGAATCGACAGAAGGTAGAACACCATGCCAGAGACGATCGCGATGATCAGCGGATTGCGCGTTAAGGTTCTCACCATCATTTTGGCGGCTTGAGATCCAGACGTTGCGCCTTTTGGAGACAAACAAATTACCGCTTGTACGTTATAGATAAAGGTGGTTACCGCAACATAAAGTGCAGCCAGCGCCACACCTTGTGAACCGTAAGCATTCGCCACATACGCAATGCCGATGATGCCCGTATTGGCGCGAAAGCCACCTTGGATTAAAACGCCTTGATCGGGTGACGATTTGAAGAACAGCTTGACGGAAACATAGGTGAAAATGAAAAACGCGATGCTGGCAACAATACCGTAATTGACGAAGCCGCTAGCCGCGGAGAAATCGTGCTCGGAGACGACGATACTTAAGAACAACATCGCAGGCAGCGTGACCTGAAACACCAGTTTAGAGCCGATTTCGATAAAGTTGTCGTTGATAAGTCCTATGCGTTTGAAGACAACGCCCAAAACCAGCATTAAGCAGATGGGACCAGTGATCGATAACGAGAATTGCAACTGATGTAAAACAGCATCCATGAGTGTATCCGCAGCAAAAGAAAAGAGTTTTATAATTGTCATACAATTAAACCACAACTCAATCTTGGGAGACAGTAGGGTGGTGAAATTTTCTTCAGTTATTGTGGGGTTACTGGTGAAAGGAGAGGGAAACCAGTCTGGCTTGTATCACCAGACTGGAAGCAAACTCTAAAGCAGAATTACTTTTGGGTATTTGCAAGGAGGTAATCAGGACCAGCTGTTTCTGCCGTTACTACAGACAGTTTGCTCGTATCCGCACCAACGCCTTGGTATTGGGTAAAGCCTTTTGCTTGCTCGCTCTTCGGCAGTTCTACTGAGTAAGAAGCGATTTGCTCTGCGTTAGTCACCGTGCCAACGTACACTTCGTTGTTGTAGGTAGGATTGACCAGCGGTAACTCTTCTGTCGCACGTACACTGACGAATTGCTTTTGCTGATGGTTATCAACCACGTTGCTATCGAAGTGAACATCTACGCCAGCGAAAATGTTTTTCACTTCACTGTTGTTGAACAAGCTCACACGGTGCGTTTGGTTGCCGTAGACAATGCCCCATTCCGTATCTACAAGGGTGTTGTTACGAATGGTGATGTTCTTTGGTGTCCATTGCTTGTTGAGCTCTTTGCCTTTCACTGCTTGGTCGAGCTTCTCGCCGTTTGCCACATCAATGATGCCCGTATTGATTACGATGCCGCCACGTAGATCCGCATTGCCTTCAATTTTGCCATCACGGCCACGCGTGCCAGTGATGTAGTTGTTCTCGATCACGTGGTCTTCATCGTAAATACGCATACCGCCAGTAAGCAGTTTTTCGTTACCTAGAATCACGTTGTCTTTCACTACGTTCGCTTTACCGTGACGAAGAGAAATCAGAGACGCACTTTCAAAGATAGTATTGCCAGAGATTTCATTGCCACCTGACTTAATCGAAATCAGCTCGCGTTCACCATCCATATCAATCAGCAGGTTATTGGTGAACTTAGAGTTTGACGCCCATTGAGACGATTTTGAATCGCCAATTCGAATCGCTTCCCAGCTGTTGCCGTTGTAACGAATCGCATCTTTGATGTCGAATTCATTGAACTGATTTGGCTTTTGGTCCAAGAAAATGTTGTTAGCAATAAGGTGGTTATCTGGTGTGTCATCTTTTTGTACACCAATCAAAGTGCCGCGCTTTTGCTTACCTTCAAAACGGTTATTGAGCACCTTGCCATCTTTACCCCAAAGTGAAACCCACAAGTATTTCGGGTATTCCGAGCGACGTTCGTCCGGTTGGTATTCGTAAGCGTGGTTGAAGTAGTAGAACGTAGAGTTTTGTAAAGTGTTGTTGTTACCCATCATACGCACACCACCGAAACGTTCAGCAGGACCGCCTTTGGTAAACACCAAACCGTCGACAGTGATGTTGTTACCTTCAAGACGAAGCTGAGCCAAACCCGTTAGCCAAACGCTGCCAGGTTGCTCCGCCTTGATGGTAATGTCGTTGGCTTTTACCGTGACGATATCAAGATCCGCGTATTTACCCGCAGGAATCGTAATTGTTGTACCGTCTGCGGCATTCTCCATTTGTTGTTTCAATGCTTGCACGGTGTCTGCGGATTGCGCTTGAAGTGCGCTGCCATCCACTGTGTTTAAGCGATCCGTAGCAAGCAAGTAATCGCGAGTGATGTCATTCACTGCGGTTTCAACAACAGCGGGAGCCGCGGCTTCCTTGGTTTGAGAAGGTGAAGTGTTACAACCTACTAGGGTTAGGGCAGAAATGGACGCGGCGACCACGCCAGCAAGCATTGTTTTTTTCATAGTCATGATCTTTTTTAAGTAGAAAGCGGTCGGAAGACGACCGCTTAATTAGAGAAGGGAGGAATCTAGCTTTCTGTAACCGTTTCTGAAGCTTGCTCTACTTTGTCGTCAACCGCTTTTACAAGCAGTAGACCAACAGCAAGAACAATCACACCACAGAAGACGAAGATTAGGCGTCCCCACATTGGGTTAGGCAGAACGAACATGGTCATCACGCCAACACCTGCGACTGCAATCAGTGAGCCAAGCATGCGGCGTTGTTTGTTATCCAGTTTCTTCTGTTCTGTAGACTCAGATACAAGTGGTGTCGCTAGGTTTTCGAAGAATTTGTCTACGTTCTTTTGACGTTCTTCTGAAAGCGGCTTGTAGAACAATGTCGACATCATGAAGAAGCCAGCGGTGAAGATTAGGTGAGCGATCAGACCGATAGCAACTTTCAAGTCAGACCATTCGCGACCTGTTAACGGCTCTAGGTTAAACCAGTTTTGAACCATGTCTGCTGTGATGACGAAGCCAACAAAGTAAGAGATGATACCACCCATGACTAGCGTGCCCCAGCCAGCCCAGTCTGGCGTTTTCTTAATAAAGAAGCCGCAGAACGCAGGGATGGTCATTGGGAAGCCGATTAACGCGCCCACATACATCATGGTGTCGAACAGGCTTAGCCCCTTCAGTGAGTTGATGAACAGAGCAACCAAGATGATGGCAACACCAAAGAACGTTGAGGTCAGCTTAGATACCACCACCAGCTCTTTTTCTGTTGCTTGAGGGCGAAGGATTGGCTCGTAGAAGTTCTTAACGAAGATGCCTGAGTTGCGGTTTAGACCAGAGTCCATAGAAGACATGGTCGCTGCAAACATGGCGGCAATCAGTAGACCCACCATACCTGCTGGCATGTACTCTTGTACGAAGTAAAGGTACGCGAAGTCACCAGCTTTAGAACCTGCATCTGGGTATTGTGCAGCTAGGTCAATACCTTGACCTGCAATGAACCAAGAAGGCATGAACCAAATTAGTGGACCCATTGTCATTAATAAACAAGCCAATAGAGCTGCTTTTTTCGCGTTCTTAGAGTCTTTTGCTGCAAGGTAGCGGTAAGAGTTCAGCATGTTGTTGGTGATACTGAACTGCTTAAAGAAGATAAAGAATGCCCAAATACCGAAGATGCTTAGGTAATTCAGGTTGTTACCTGAAACAAATGATGCGCCTTCTTCTACAGGGAAATTATTGATGATCTCTGTAACGCCACCGCCTTGAACGATCGCCACAACCGCACAGGTTACCGTTACTGCCATAATGATGACCATCTGCATGAAGTCAGAAGCGATAACCGCCCAAGAGCCGCCCGTTACCGACATTACAAGTACAACAAGACCTGTCACTATGATTGTGGTGGTCATATCGAAGCCGAATATGCCCGACGCGATGATTGCCAGACCATTCAACCAGATACCTGCTGAGATTACGCTGTTTGGCATGCCAGACCAAGTAAACACTTGCTCGTTGAACTTACCGAAACGCATACGAATTGCCTCTATAACCGTCACGACGCGTAGCTGACGGAACTTAGGCGCAAAGTAGAGGTAGTTCATTAGGTAACCGAATGCGTTAGCTAAGAAGATGACGGCCACCGCAAAGCCATCAGCATAGGCTTTACCAGCTGCGCCAGTAAACGTCCATGCACTGAACTGCGTCATAAATGCGGTTGCACCTACCATCCACCAAAGCATGCTGCCGCCGCCTCGGAAGTAGTCACTGGTGGTACTGGTAAACGTTCTGAACATCCAACCTATTGCAATTAAGAATAGAAAGTAGATGCCTACAATAAGGGTATTGAGTTCCATCTTTAGACCTTTTGATAGTTATTTAATGTCTTGAGGTAATACTAACTATCAGTCTGTTTATTTGTAGTACAATAACTCAAAAGCGTGACGAATGATCCGGAATGGGTCATTTCAATAATCATACAAGTGATCGTGATCGAATATTGACATTGCACTCAAAAAGGGAAAGGAAAACCACTACAACATCACATTAATCTATCAATAAATTGGATGTGTACGAGGTACGTTCAGTGGGATTTCTAGGTTTAGATATCAAAGGGTATAACGGTGTAAGAAGGTAGGAAGTATCATTAGATTTGTATGACTATTTAAGATAAAAAACGCCCACGACATGCCTGTAATGCGTGGGCGAAAAACGGTATTGATACCGTCTGAGCCAATGGCTCTGTTGGATTGCAATAGAACAGTGAAACGCGGTTCTGGATGTAGCTGAAAGATACTCGAGGGGTATATCTCTCATCGCTGCTAAGCACGTTACGCTGTAAGATCTTCGACAATCATTGCAAAGTTCAACAAAGCTAGGCTCTGTAAAGTGTTGTTATGATATGGGAGCAACTATACCAATCGACACAAGTCATCATCCTCGTCTGATCGATCTCGGCGCTTTACTTATGCCGATTGGTATTAACGATCTCCGCTTAACTTTCTCCACTTAATTAATGACTACTGACGAATAAAGCGTTTTCATTGGCTTATTGTCCGTCAATAGCAAGCCTAAACTGGTCGCTGGTCGCTGGTCGCTGGTCGTGATGGGGCGTGGCGACAAAAAGAACAATCTCTACACCCACTTAAGTCCGATGAGGACGACAACGGTAGGGAGCAACAACAAGCTGCTCAGGCCCATTAAAACTTGAGCAAAAGTGAGTAGGGATGACAAAACAGTATTCTTCAATGTTGAAATTTTCACCGGGTGAATTCATCCTGCTCGCTTTGCTTTGCCTCTATTGGCTATTTCTGCTGCTTGCTCACCTTTCTATCTACTTATGTCTCAGTCTTACATAAGTGATCTTCGCTTCTGTTGCGTCGAGCCCTCTTCATTTCATCTCTAAAAACCAAGGATGCTTAACCTGTAATTTGACTCTATGTAGGAAAGATCATGGCGAAAAGCACACGTCAACAGTAACTTTATGTTCTGTGTCTCAAAATCTCCAAATGATTATATTGTATGACAAATAAAGGTAAACTAAGTTGGTGTAAAAATATGCGGTAGAGCACACTTTTGCCCTAAATATTAAGACAATTAAAAACAGTGAAACAGCCTTAACATATTTAATATCAATAGTTTATTTAATTAAGTGGAAGTTGTAATAAAGCTTTATAAGGTGGATAAATCATACAATTAGATCTAATTCACAGATCGCTCAACATCGGCTAGGTACTATATTTGTAGTATTTTAACTCAAGATAAAAGGCCGATAATAATGAAATCCCTACGACCTCTACATCTAGCAACCTGCCTCAGCACCATTCTTTTCAGTGCTAACACTCTTGCTGCAGACTTTGTGTTTCTTGATGAAGCAACGCTTGAACAAAATCGCGCTGTTTTACAGTCAGATAAAGCGAGCGATTCAATGAAAGACGCGTACGATCGTCTGATTGAAGAAGCAGAACTGGCAATGAAAGATGGCCCGTTCACGGTTACCGCGAAAGGCATGACTCCACCAAGCGGTAGCAAAAACGATTACATGAGTATCAGCCCTTACTGGTGGCCAGATGAATCCAAAGAAGATGGTCTTCCTTGGGTCCGCCATGATGGCAAAACTAACCCTGCTTCGAAAACGGCGGAAACAGATTCTAAACGCATAGGTCATTTCACGCGCTCTGTCCGTGCACTTGCGTTGGCTTATTACTTCAGTCAAGACGAGAAATACGCAAACCAAGGTATTGAGTATGTTCGCACTTGGTTTATGAATGACGAAACCAAGATGAACCCGAACGTGAATTACGGGCAGGGTGTTCCTGGACGAGCAGAAGGACGTCGTGGCGGCATCATTGATACACGTACGCTGGCAGATCGCATGCTGGATTCCATTGCCATCCTATCGCTTTCTCCAGCTTGGACGGATAAAGACGAACAGCAAATCACACAATGGTACGGCGAGTACTTAGATTGGTTGATTGTTGATGACTTATCAGGTGGTCCGAAAGGCGAAGCGGCAGCGGCGAACAACCACGGCACTTGGTATGACTTCCAAGTCGCGAGTATTGCTTACTTCTTAGGTAATGAGCCTCTAGCAAAACAGATGGTTCAAAAGGGCAAGATGCGTGTAGACACTCAGTTTGAAAAAGACGGTTCTCAACCTCATGAAATCGAACGCACTCGTGCTTACCACTACCACTACTTCAGCTTAGATCCATTGGTCGGCATCGCTCAAATCGGTGACAAAGTGGGCATCGACCTCTGGCACTACCAAAACAAGAAAGGTGGCTCGTTAGCACAAGGTATTCAGCTAATGGCGACTTATCAAGATCCAGCGTCTGACTGGCCATACACCGCAAAAGACAATCCACGCCGAGTAGAACGCATGACACCAATTTACCTAAAAGCAGGTGTGGCGATGGAGAAACCTGAATGGGTGAAACTGGCAACAGAAACCGACTTTAGCCAATTCACAGTGAAGAAGAATTTGGCAGAAGTTTGGGCTCAGCGCGATATCGAATTGCTTTACCCAAAACAATAAAACCCTAGAAGGGCGGCGTGTAATGCGTCGCCACTTTGAAAAACTATTTATCTACAGTGGAACACTACTATGACATCTAAAAAACAAATTGCTTTAGCGATCGCAACCACCCTTTTTGCAGGCAGTATTTCAGCCGCATCACTAGACTTCCGTGAAGAATACAAACACGATTCAGAACAATGGGCAGGTCGTATTAAGATCAGTGGTAGCACTGGCAATCATTACTACGGCGTTGAAATGAAGCATACAGGCAACCTAAGTGAACTTCAGCGCGGTGACAGTGAGTTTGAATATGGTTACCACTTCAAATTGGATGACCACTGGCGTATTACTACTTCGATGCCAATTACGTTTGGTGATGAAGCCGTAACATACAAACCTCAGGTTCGCGTTCAATACAAATTCGATTCTGGTATCACAACGAAGCTTCGCTACCGTCACGAATTCCGCAACTACGCATCGGGTAAAACTTCAACGGGCTTAGATGGTCAGCAACATGATTCACTAAACGCAGGCAAGATCACAGGTAATATCGATTACAACTGGAACGCATGGCAATTTGGCTTTGAAGCGAACTACAAAGAAGATTTCTTCAGTAATGAGTGGAAGCTTGGCAACCGTGACGGTAAATACGAGTGGGATTACAACCTAAAAGTGGGTTACAAAGAGAAAGGTTGGGATTGGCGTCCATACGTTGAGTTCGGCAACGTTCAGTGTAACAGCTCTTGTGATGACAGCTCATCGCGCCAGCTACGTAGCCGTGTTGGTGTCACGTACAGCTTCTAATCCAAGCGAATACAAATTTAGAGTCTTTCCAATAGCCCGCCCCGAAGCGGGCTATTTTTGTATGGCTTTCGCATGATTACAGTACAAGAGCATATCAACATGAACCTAAAAACGTCTGCATGATCGATGTTTAATCCACTTAGATTGGTAACTTGTCGGATTAACTGGCGAATAAAGACGTATTGAAAAGTGGGAACTTCGCCATTGAGCATTTTGAGTGACACGTTCGAAAGAGACGCAACCAAGTTCGCCGCCACCAAAAGAAGGTGGCGCTAGATACGTCAGATTTTTTCATATTGGAATGTATAGTGAGCTAGAGACTCAATCGATAAAGGGTACCGATGGTAGTTTTCCCTTGAGGTGTAATTCGAGTTTTTTGTGCCAACAACAACTCTGCTGTCGCGACCGCATCCGCTAACGCATTATGTCCGTTGTACTCAGGCAAGCCATAACGAGCGCGAGTGCCTGATAGGGTGACATCAATTTCGTCACGAGGATTGATTGCTTTCTGTAAGTGTTTTTCAATGCACATAGTGTCGAGCCAAACCAAGGGCGGCTCGCTGAGTTTAAACACGCGCTGAAGATACTGATTGATGAACTGAGTTTCGACGACACAAGCGTGAGCGACTAAAATCTTGCCTTTGGCTGCGCAGAAGAATGCACGCATTGCATCATGGATAGAAACGCCTTCAGACAGCATTTGCGGCGTAATATGGTTGATCACGGCAGTTTCTGGCTTGATTTGCGAATCGCTATTAATGTACATGTGCTGACTGGTGGCAAGATCTACTTTGCCATGAACAATGTCGACCCAGCCGATTGATAAAATCAAATCTTCTTCGCTGTCTAATCCTGTCGTTTCCAAATCCAATACAATATAGCTGGCATCCTGAGCGAATTGCGTGGCGTCCAAATATGGCGTTTGAACCAACGCTTTGATGTACTCTGGCATTGCTGTTTGCTTCGCGTATTGCTCACGCTTTCGATTCAGGCGTGAGCAAGGGTGAAAGTGGTCTAAGATCCGCTTCATTAACGGCTCCCAAAGCGCACTTTCGCGGCTTCTTGCAAATCTGCAATAATACGGAAGGCGTCTTTCAGGTGTTGGCGTTCAAAGCTACCGAACGTGTTTGGGTCGATGTGGTTATTTGGTTCTTCACCGCGTTTAAGCGCCTCTAACTGATGACCAAAACGGAACGATAAGATGAACTGGTACGCGTTCAGGATGTTCTTGTACGCATCTTCACTCAATACACCCGCTTCATTGGCGGCTTTGAAGCGCTCGTCGGTCGCAGTTAAATCACACTCAACTGCTAAACCGTAAATGCGCGCCAAATCAATGATTAGGTTGATGGCGTACTTTTTCACGTCTAGCGTCTTCTTATTCTCGCCGGATTTCTCCAAGACTAAACTGTTGAAGATGCCAAGCGGAGGGTTCGTGTTTACCGCATCATTCACCAGCATGGAAAGGAATTCACGGTTACTGCGAATGTTGGTGTGCAGTTCATCTCGCAAGATACTTTCGTAATCTTTATTGCCATAAAGGGTACGAATTTCCAAGAACACACTGATGTTCAGTAAACGTTCGTACTCTGGGTTGGCAACCCATTTCTTGTAGTACTTCTTCCAGGCACTCAAAGGTTGGCACCACTTTGGCGTTGCGGCCATAAATTTGCCAGGACACAAAGGATAATCACAACTCGCAAGGCCGTTACTGACGATCATAGCAAGATGCTTGAAGTAAATTCGGTCATTCTCCGTCGCGTGGTCAGCAAGGACAATCGCACTGTCTTGATCCGACAGCATGTGGACTTCGTTGCGAGCGTGCGAACCTGCCACAATCCATGAGAACTTACATGGTGGAGGCCCAAGTTTATCAATCGCGATTTGAATCAAGCGGCGCGTGTAAGCGTCCATGATCATCGTCATCACTTTACCGATGACTTCCGGTGAAACGTGCCCATCAACCAGAGCTTCAAAGATAGCTTGGCGCTCTGGTGTGAAGCTCGACAGTGATTTTACGCTGCCCGCATATTTGATTTTTTCGATTAAGAAGATCGCTTGTACGCGGTGATTTTGTACAAGGTGCGTCGTAGTAAGAACACCTACGACCTTATTGCTCTCGACCAGCGGTAGATTGCGGATATTGTGTTGCATCATCATAGATGCAGCGTGTAAAACTAGGTCATCCGGTTTGATGGTCTGTGGATCGTGCGTCATGACCTCTGAAATAGGACTGTCGGTACTTACCCCTTGCGCGATAACACGCTTGGTCATATCGCGGTCGGTAATTAAACCGACGATTTTGTCATTCTCATAAACCACGGCACAAGGCGAGCACTTAGTTAGCATTTCGTTGGCTACGGCTTGAATCGACTGGTCGGCTGTCACTACAGCAACGCGACCACTGGCAACTTCACCAACTCGGCGAATGAACAAACCTTTCTCTTTGTTGGACCAAACGACATCCAGTGCTGATTTCAAACGAACCTGTGCCTGTGAAGCAAAATGCTCCGCACATTCAGGGTGCGCTTCAAACAATTTTTTGAGAGCAGAATTAGGAATTACGTACACCAGCGAGTTCTCGATAGCGATGGCTCGATAGCCCTTATTGCTGTCTATTTGGCTACCAAGAAAAGTAAAACCGAAAATGTCTTCAGGACCCAGTTTCGCGCGCAGCACACCATCAGACTTTCTTTGTTCCATGGAGCCTGTGCGGATGATATAGAGTGATTTCTCTTGCCCAGTCACGCATTGGTCAATGACTTCACCTTTGCCAAGGTAAGTAATCTGCACGTGCGATGCGAGTTCACGCAAAGCCGGTTTTGGAATTTTGTCGAATGGGTCGATTTGACCAATAAATTGCAAGATGTTTGGCAGCAGAGATTCAGTCATAACACGGCACATTAGATAATTTAATTTGTATTATTATATATCTAAAATCATGCAAAGTATCATTGATTAGGAAAATTTTTGTGAAGGTCGAAGGGATTCTGAGAGGATAAGAAGGAAAGAGTAGACAAAAAAGCACGCGCTAGGGCGTGCTTTTTAATGTCAGATCTAGAAAGTGCTTTAGTTGACTGCGGTCAGGCGGTGCTTTGAATCGAGTAGGTGGTTTGCCGAAGCTTGGCGAGCCTTATCCGGGTTACCTGCCATGATTGCATCGTAAATTTGGCGGTGTTCTTTGATACACGTGCTACCTTCTTCTGAAGAGTGGGCAATGAAGTTCACGAACATGGTCGTCAGAATATTGCCAAACGGGAGGTAGAAATCGTTACCTGTCGCATTGAAGATTAGGCTGTGGAAACGGGTATCGACTTCCATCCAACGTGCTTGGTCAAATTCTTCGGCTTCTGCCACTTCAACCATTTGTTGGAAAGTTTCCGATAATTCAATTCGTTGCTCTGCTGTCGCGTGGATAGCTGCGAGTGCACAGGCTTCCGGTTCGATAGCTCGGCGTAAACCTAGGAACTGACTACAGAATTGGTCAGTGTCAGCAAGTCCGTCCATCCATTCAATTAATTGAGGATCCAAAAAGTTCCAGTAAGCGCGGTTGATAACACGCGTACCAACTTTAGGACGAGACTCTAACAGACCCTTCGACGTCAGCAATTTTACTGCTTCACGTAATGCGGTGCGGCTAATGCCAAATTGCTCACAAAGAACCATTTCACCGGGTAGGATAGAACCTTGAGGGAGTTTACCAGACAAAATGCCACGAGCGATTTCACGTGCAACTTGCACATGAAGGCTTCGCTTCGAGCCTGAGATAGAATGAAATTCGCCAGACATAATCTTCACTTAATTGCTAAATATGTATTATTTAAGCCGTACTATAGCACTCCTACACCCCTGTACCAAGCGGATGTTAACGTAATATAAGAGGGGTCACAGAACCTTTCTTTGCAGCAGGCACAATCAATGTTTGCGTTGACTTCAGCCTATTCTCTCAATCGTTTTGAACGCTATCAACTTGTTAAATTATTCATACAAATAATAGCTCAAAAATCCAGCGCACTGTGACCAGAAGCACAATTGCGGTTCAAAAATGACGAATTTTGCCAGTTCTCACTCAATTGATAGTAAATACGCTTGCAGGAGAAAGATCTTATTGTATGATTTATTCGTTCGGCACGAATAACTAACATAGGTAAACCGTAATGTTTAACGATTTGAAAGGTAAACGCGTACTTATCACTGGCTCTACAGCAGGTATGGGCTTAGCGGCTGCACGCGTGTTTGCAAAATACGGCGCAAAAATCGGCATCAACAGTCATCAAGCTGGTCCGGATGCCGATGCTGCGGTAACCGAGCTTACCGCACTTGGTGGTGATGTGAAGTTTTTCCAAGCGAATCTTATGGTGACCGCTGATTGCGAAAAACTGGTTAAGGAGTTCACTGATCATTTCGGTGGCATGGACGTGCTAATCAACAACGCTGGTGGTCTTGGCGGTCGTGAAAACCTAGAAAACATTGATGATGAGTTTTACAACCGTGTAATGGATCTGAACGCACGTTCAGCGTTAATGACAACCAAATATTCAATCCCACACCTACGTACGTCGGCTGCAGAATCTGGTGAAACTGCTTGTGTGATTAGTACTGGTTCTATCGCTGCTCGCGAAGGTGGTGGTGTTGGTGCAGGTATCTACGCAGCATCAAAAGCGTGGTTGCATGACATTCACCGTAACTGGGTGAAAGAGTTCACTAAAGATAATATCCGTTTCAACATCGTTTCACCGGGCACAATCGACACAGCATTCCACGATGGTAAGTCTGATGAGTTGAAAGCGGCGATCGCAAATGGCATTCCAATGGGACGCTTTGGTCGAATCGACGAAGTTGCACCAACATTTGCTTTCTTCGCTTCACATGCATATGCGGGTTACATCACTGGTCAAGTTCTGGATGTAAATGGTGGTCAAATGGCGCCATAAGCGCTGACCCACTTCGTTTCAGACGAATACACTGACCTCAAAAAGCCAGCTTCGTCTGGCTTTTTTTGATCATTTATTGAGTGCCAAAGCACTGGAAACATAATTATAAGGAGCGTCAAATGGCAAAATTTTCTCTTGTGGAAGATTCACACCGCAAGATTCATGTGCAAGTTGCCAGACAAATCGCCCGCAAAATACTGTCAGGTGAGCTAAATCAAAATGAAAGGCTACCGAATGAAATGGAACTCTGTGACGCATTTGGGGTGAGTCGTACGGCATTGCGCGAATCAACCAAACTGCTTTCAGCAAAAGGGTTGATCGAGTCTAAGCCAAAAGTAGGGACAACAGTTCGTGCGCGTAATAATTGGCATTTTCTCGATCCACAACTCTTGGAATGGATTCAAGATTTAGAAGATACCGAGCCGTTTCTGGCTCAGTTTTTGGGGCTACGTAAAGCGATTGAGCCTGAGGCATGTGCCTTGGCTGCAAGTAACGCAACGGCAGAGCAAAGAAAGGAATTGTCGGTCATTTTTCAGCGTATGACCATGGCAGCCAGTCGCTATGACTATGACGATTGGACGGTCAACGACCACCTGTTTCACCAGACAATTTTCTTGTCCACGGGTAACCAATTCTATATTCCGTTTGGCAATATTCTCTCGACCATCTTTAAGCTGTTTATCGATCATTCAGCTGAAGGTGGTCGATTCTGCATTGAAGAGCATCGTGAAATTTATGACGCCATCATGGCGGGCAATGGCGATCAAGCTCGGTTAGCGTCGCACACTTTGCTGAATGACGAAAACCAAAAACTGTCCCAGGTCGTTAACGGTTGATGAATCAACATATGTTTGGCTTTGCTCCATGAATATGAAAAGGGGGGCAGAGCCAAGGTTTTAATGACAACCGCTTGTTGTGTTTGCGGTTCTCTGTGACAACTTTGAAAGGTCTAGCATGTCTTCCCAACCCTATATAAGAAAAAATTTGTCCCTCGCTTGGCCTTTGGCCTTGAACGCACTGTTAATGCAGTCGATGTTAATGATCGACACCTTCCTAGTATCACCGCTCGGTGAAGTTTCTCTTGCTGCCATGGGTATTGCTACCACCATCGTCTCCTTTGTTTTAGGTATACAAATGGCGTTGGCGAACGGTTCACAGTTGGTACTTAGCCGTGCGGTCGGATCTGGGCAACATTTGTCGCTCAACAAAGGCTTCTGGGCGGGCTTAATTATCAACGTTTTGGTCGCGGTTTTGTTTTGGACATTAATTACCGCCTTCGACAAAGCGCTGATCAGTAAGTTAACCGATAATGTCGCCCTTTATGCAGAGACCGAACGCTACCTCGCTGTTGCTAAGTTCATCATTATTTTCAACGCAATTACTCAAGTGATGATCGCTTTGTTTAATGCACTTGGTCGAACCAAAGTGCCGTTTAAAGGTTACTTGATTGAGTTGCCAGTGAACATGGCAATGTCTTATGTGCTGATTCACGGATTAGCAGGCTTTGAGGGGATTGGTGTGCAAGGTGCAGCGGCAGGCAGCTTAATCGCGATCACCATTCGACTGTCGTATTTGACTCTCTGTATCAAGTTAGATGACTCCATTGTCTTGTCGACTAAAAATCTGGATGCTTCACTGAAGAGAAACACACTCAATCACTTTAAAGAGATTTTCCCTGTTGCAGCAAACGTGACCATGCTGCAAACCGGTGCGACCATTTACATGTTGCTGTACTCGCAGCTTACCTTGAACGCCTACGTAGCTATGACCATTGTGATGCCTTGGATTAAAGCAGGTACACAGTTTATCACCGCTTGGGCGCACTCGTCGGCGATTACGATCAGTCAAGCTATCGGGTCACGACAAATGGATGAGTTACGTAAGAACGTTGATATCAGCATCGATATGGCAGTGATGATCTCATTTGTGTCCGCTGCCTTCTTTCTTGCGTTGAGTTTCGTTCTTCCTGATTTGTATCCAGATTTGGACTCGACTACATACGTTGCACTTGCTTCTATTGCCCCGCTGTACATTTTGTTGCCAATTGTGCGTGGCTATAACACGGTGCATGGGCATGTTTTACGTGCATTAGGTAAGACAACGGAAGTATTCAAGATTAACTTCACTGGTCAGTGGATAGTGTCTATCCCGTTATGTGCGTTGATCATTCTGCATTGGGACCTTTCTTTTTTCTGGGCGTTCGCCGTCATGCCATTTGAGGAGATAGTAAAAGCGCTACCGTTTAGGCATTTGGCGCGTAAATCCCTTAATGAGTTTGATTTAAAGAAAGCAGAGAAGCTTATGTATGATTAATAAGTAAGTTGTCATCCGATTAAAAGCCCTCAACGACGAGGGCTTTTTTATGCCAGTTGCTTGCTCACTATGGAAGGGAGACAACCGATGAGAGGGGCTTTTAGTACCGATTTCTGCGGATAAGGTACTCAGTGAAAGGGGCGTTTTAAGTGATAGGTCAGATTCAAGAGAGAGCAAGAAGCCCTCGCTTTGAAAAGCTCGAAACATTGGTCAAGTTGGTGGAGTTTTGTTCTCTAAGTTAAAGCTAAACCGCAAGTAACCTGATAGCTAATGATTAATTTCAACCATCCCTAATCAACAGAGTCCTGTGGTTAGGTGCTTTTTGTGCCTTCAATAAAACACGTACAAACGATTTGTTTTGATAAAACTGAGAGAGACTTAGTGATTTGAATTGAAAGAAAAAAGCCGAACATGACGTCCGGCTTTGAATTAGTTCCCGATTTTTTACATTAATTTCTAGTGGCTAGGGTCTGTTGACCTTTCGTGATGATTTTTGCAGCAGTTTGTAGGTATTTTATGCAAGGCAGAGGCTTTGATATGTAGTTATTCTACCTGATAAGCCGATAACGCAGTAGAAAGCACCTACAAACGCTACCCAAAGGGTTCGGCTAGGCGCCCCCGGCTAAAAGCGTTTTACTCTTTGTTGAGTCAATTTTACTTAGAACCACTAGGTTTCAATCGACTCGCCGCGATTAAAACGCTTTTGACTAGGCGTCCCCATCCGAACAAAATTTAACCACGAAAGATAAACAGACCCTATCTAAAGATTAAATTTGTGCGAATGCGCCTTCCCAAGTGTAAGCCACACCGTCGAATTCAACGCGATGTGCAGCGTTTTGCTTGTCTTCATCTAAGTTGCAAATAGCGAACAGATAAGCGTTGCCTGTTGTGGTTTGCAGACGAATCACAGTACCCACTTCGTTGTTGCCAACGACGGTTACTGACTCAACTAGACCACGAGCGCCAACCGATGCTTCGATAGACTCGTTGAAGTAACCGTGTGTTTCTAGCACTGAGGCAAACACGTGGTTCTGACCTGATTGACGTAGGATAAGTGCTGGTTCGCTCTTCAAGTTGAAGTCTGGATCATTTGCGCCTGTGCGGGTGAAGAACACTTTGCTGCCGTTAGCTGCGCTTGTGATTAGCGAGTAGTAGCTGTTGTCGTGCAGCCAGCTTACCAGTGAACTGCCTTCGACTTGACCAGAACCGATGTTCCATAGGTGCTGGTAGCCGTTGTCTTCGCCCATTGGACGCAGCGTGCTTTCTACATCGTATTCAAAATCCGTACGGATGATTTGACCAGAGTAGTGCACTGGCAGGTCGTATTGGTGTTCTTGATCTGCTTCGATGCGGTAAACATCAATCACAAGCGGTTTTTCAAATTCTGGCAACTCAGCAAGAATGATGCTGCGCTGCATGTCTACGCCGTTGTAATAACCAGAGATGCGACCGCTCATGCCTTGCAGTTTTTCGTCATCAGCTTTGAAGAAGTGCTTAGAACCGAACTTGGTTTCTGCTAGCGCTGTGTCGAAGTTGTTTTGTGTCTTTTGGTCAACCGTTACTGTGTTGTGTGCGACCGTCTGCTTACAGTAAGACTTGTTCTCTGGGATGTAACGACCGCCAAATTTAGGCTCAACGTTTACCCAGCGACCAAAGCCGTAATCGTGCAGCACTTCATGACCGCGGTTAAACACGCTCAGGTGTAAACCATCGTAGTGACCGTGGTCTAGCGCTGAGTGGTACTGGTGATCGGAGCCGTGTTGACCAAACCAGATAAGCGCCATTGTGTCGTCGTCTTGCTCGTCACGGTGACGAAGAATGCTTACGCCGCCTTTTTCGCCCTCTGGACCGTCTGTTACGAATAGGCTACCCCAGTTGAATGGTTTGATGTTATCTGCGGCTGCAACTGCGTCAGACAATGTTTTACCTGAGATATGAACCCAAACGTCTTGCTGGTGGTCTGCCATACCAAGTAGCGTTTCAGACTGCTCGTAACGGTGGAAACATACTGACGTAGCCATGATTACGCCTTCATCATTGATCGAAATCGTCTTCGATGAATCGTTCAACGCTGGCAAAGTACCATCTGGGAATGCCGTCTTAAATACGGCATAAGACGTGGTCTTGATGACCGAGTCGTTAAATTCGTAAATACCAAGCTCAGGCTGACGACGCTCAATCGCTTCTGCGAATAGGTAGATTGGACGTAGCGAGAAACGGTGGTAATAAGGACCTTCCATGTAGTAGCCGTCTGGCGAGAACAACTGGTCTAACTGAGCTAGGAAGCCGCCGCTGATCTTGTCTAGTTTCAAGCCGTAAAGCGCTTTGTCTACCGCATCTTGATCGTTAATTGCGTAACCACAAATACCCACAGCGGCTACTGCCCATAGACCGTGGTTGTGTACGATGTCGAAGTCGTGACCGTAAGTTACCACGAACAGCTCAATCATTTGCTTGAACAGGTCGTTCTCAATCAGTGTTTTTTGCTCTTCTTCCAACGTGTGATAAATGCAGCTGTACGCACAAGACGCGTATAGCATCCACATGTTCTCGTTAAGAGTTTGGTGGAAGAGCTTACCCGGAGGGTTAGAGTCACGGCTGGTGTTGCTCTCTAGCGTCGGATAAACCTTCGCGTAAGCCGTTAGCATGTCCACGATGTAATCGCGGTATTTCTGTTCGCCAGTGATAAGGAATAGGCGCCCCGCTAGATCGATGTGGATGTAGTTTTGCTTGTGACGGTTATGCTCGTAACCGCCGCCTTCGCCGTGACCTGGAACTTCAATACCGACCTCTGCCATGTAAGCGTCAGTTTGTTTGATGTCACGTGCTAATGCATTTCCTAATAGGCTATCCGTGCCAAGTGCTTTGCTTAGTTCTGCCGCTTCTTCAAAGTTCATTAATAGCGGTTGGTAAGACTGGGTTTGGTAGCTCATTATTATTTCTCCTGCCCGAATGCGTTCACTTCTAGAGAGTAGAAGCCATTCCAGCTGTAGGTTTTACCGTTCATTTCTACTTGGTGTGGGGTTTGGTCGTCAGCGCCTAGAACATTGCTGATCATCACAGTAACCAGTGATTTTTCAGTCGTGATTTCTACGATGCTGCCAACGGCGTTGTAACCCACGACGCGGATATCTTTCACCTGACCACGTGCATTCACCGATTGCTCAAACTCTTCATTGAAGTAGCCGTGTGTTTCTAGCACAGAAGCAAATAGCGTCGATTCGCCCTTGCTGCGTAGAATGAATGCCGGTTCGCTACGTAGGTTAAAGCTTGGGTCATTGGCGCCAGTGCGAGTGAAGATCACTTCATTATCGCCGTTCTGTTTCGCGCTGCTGCTTGTGCCTAACCAAGTGTAGTAGGTGCTGTTTTGTAGCCAGCTAACTAGCGCCATATCTTGCACTTTGCCGCTGGCTACTTTCCAAAGGTGTTGGTAACCGAAGTCATCGCCAAGCGTGTTCAGTTCACCAAAGCTTTGGTAATCGAAGTTAGTACGTACGATTTGACCATCGTATTGATGAGAGTAGTCGTACTGATGCTCGCCTTCACCTTCGATGCGGTAAAGGTCTAGCAATAGCGGTGCTTCAAGCTCATCTAGGTTAAGCATGAACACACTGCGCTGCATGTCTGTGTTCGGGTAGTGGTCGTTCGCAAACGCGCTCATACCGTTGATTTCAGTGCCTTCCACTTTGAAGAAGTGAGGCAAACCGTGCACTGAATCAGCGCGGTCTACATCGAAACCATTCTGACATTGCTCATCAATCGTTACCGCGTTATGCGCGATAGTTTGACGTGCGTACGATTTGTTTTCGTCTAGGTAACGACCGCCGAATTTAGGCTCAACGTTTACCCAGCGACAGAAGCCGTATTCACGCAGCACTTCTTGACCACGGTTGAAGAAGGTAATGCCAAGCGTATCGAAGTTACCATGTCCCATGCCGTGTTGACCGTAGTTCATCACAAGCTGTGACACATCACCGGTTTTATCCTGCATACGGATAAAGCCTTGTGCACCGTTGTTGCCAGTTGGACCTTCGTTAAGTTCCACACTTGGCCAGAAAGGTATACCGATTTCACGGTCTGCGATTGCTTTATCGTAAGCTTGAGAAAGCTCTAGACCGCATGGGTGCATCCAAACGGCGTTTTGAATCTTCGCCATGCCTAGAATGTTGTCATCCAAGCCGTAGTGCTTGCTGTAAACGCTCACTGCAACTTGAACACCCATATCGGTAATGCTCATGGTACGAGATGCGTCGTTTAGGGCTGGGAACTCACCATTCGGGTAAGCTGTTGCTAGCATCGCCTGTACTGTGTTGCCAATCACTTTGTCTTTGTAGTTGTAGATGTCTACTTCAGGCATGTGACGGTGTACTACTTCTGCGAATACACAAGTTGGACGAATCGCATAACGATGGTAGTACGGACCTTCCATGTAGTAACCAGAAGGTGCGAACAGTTGTGAGATTTGCGCTAGGAAGCCGCCAGTATCATCACGATCTTGACCATACACAGACATCTCTAGATATTCAGGTTTGCCAATAGCTAGACCACAAATACCAACAGCCGCCACTGCCCAGATACCGTGGTTGTGAATACGGTCGAAATCGTGCGCGTATTTCACGGTGAACATGTCTAGCATTGGTTCGAAAATGCGCTCAACAACCGCAGTGCGCTCTTCTTCTGTCATCACTGATGCCACGCAAGAGTAGGCAAGACTAGTAAACATTAACCAACAGTGTTCATTAAGGATCTGGTGGAAAAGACGACCTGTAGGGTTAGTGTTTTTCTGTACGTGGAAATCAAAGGTGAGGTACTTCTCTGCGTAAATAGCGAGAAGATCTTTAACGAACTGCGCGTACTTTTCTTCTTGAGTGATCAAGAACAAACGACCCGCTAAGTTCATGTAGGTATAGTTTTGTTTGTGGCGGTTGTGCTCGTAGCCACCCGCTTCGCCGTGACCTGGGACGTCTAGAGGCAGACGCATGAAGGCTTCAAGTTCCTTGCGATTCGCTTCAATGGATTTGCCCATTAAGCTCGGCTTTCCGACTTCCTTTCTTAGTAGTTCGACTTCTGCTTCAGTCAACAAAATCGGTTGTGTAGTCATTTCTTTACCACCCTCAGATGAAGTGTGTTGTTTTCTTAAACTCTCTATAAAGTAATACAATATTAAGTTTGGGTGTAGTTTTTGTGGCAAAAAGGGAGAGTGAAATCACGTGATTTTAGTTAACTTATTGATTTTTAATGCGGTGGAAATCCTTTATGTGGCTGATATTTCTACGTTATCAATCGCTAAGTGGAATGCTTTAGGTCTCCCCATTTGATGAATATCACATATTTTTAGATATATTGTATGACAATTGAGGTGGATCGGATATGCTCTTTACCAATTCGACAGCAGACCCTTTCGTTTCGTGTTTCACTTTTATCAACATGACGGTTTTTTAAGAGAACCTTCTTGTAAAAGCATGGCTAAGAATGAAGTGCAGTAGGGTTCGCTTTAATAGAGACTTTTTAGGAGTATGACGATGAATTCTTTCTTTGTATTAGATGAGAACCCGTGGGAAGAGTTAGGCGGCGGTATCAAGCGTAAAATTGTTGCTTACACAGATGATCTGATGGCTGTTCACCTATGTTTTGACAAAGGTGCGATTGGTGCTCCACATACGCATGAGATTCACGATCAAATCGGTTACGTAGTACGTGGCAGCTTTGAAGCAGAAATCGAAGGCGAAAAGAAAGTACTGAAAGAGGGTGATGCGTACTTTGCTCGTAAGCACATGATGCATGGTGCGGTTGCACTAGAGCAAGACAGCATTCTTCTGGATATCTTCAACCCAGCTCGTGAAGACTTCTTAAAGTAACGTATAGCGCAACCTCAGTTGCTAAGGTGACAGTATGAAATCATTAAATATCGCGATCATTGGCGAATGTATGGTTGAGCTACAGAAAAAGGAAGGTCAGTTGAGTCAGTCATTCGGTGGTGACACGTTGAATACCGCTCTTTACTTATCCCGTTTGACGAAAGCTCACGATATCAAAACTAGCTATGTAACTGCCCTGGGTAATGATCCTTTTAGCCAAGAAATGCTTTCAGCATGGCAAGAAGAAGGCATTGATACCAGCTTAGTGTTGACTGTTAATGGTAAACAGCCGGGTATTTACTACATCGAAACGGATGAGACAGGCGAGCGTTACTTCCACTATTGGCGTAATGAAGCAGCAGCAAAGTTTTTGTTTGAACAGGACGAATCTTCGGCACTAGTCGACACGCTTTATTCTTATGATGCGGTTTACCTGAGTGGCATTACATTAGCGATTCTTACTGAAGAAGGTAAGACGCAGTTGTTTGCATTCCTCGAACGCTTTAAAGCGCACGGCGGCCAGGTTATTTTCGATAATAACTACCGTCCTAAATTGTGGGAAAGCCGAGAGAGTGCCATGTCTTGGTACCTTAAGATTCTTAAGTTTACCGATATTGCTCTACTCACATTTGAAGATGAGCAAATGCTGTATGGTGATGAGCACCTAGAGCAATGTATTGAAAGAACCTCTGCACTGGGCGTAGATGAAATCATCATTAAACGTGGCAGCAAAGATTGTTTAGTTGTGGCGAATGGTGAAGCGCAATACGTGGCACCAAACAAAGTCGATAGCGTGATTGATACGACGGCAGCAGGTGACTCTTTCAGTGCAGGCTTTTTGGCGAAGCGTTTGACTGGTGGTAACGCGGCTGAATCAGCTTACTCTGGTCATTGTATGGCTGGTGAGGTTATTCAGCACAAAGGTGCCATCATTCCACGTGAAGTGATGCCCGATCTTCCTTTGTAATTCTTTTGCGGAGTGTTGAATAATCGGCGCTCCGCAGTGATTTATTGAACTCAAGTTAACGACGATGAGTACACTCTTATGACGACATTAAACGAACAATTAGCAAACCTAAAAGTAATTCCTGTTATTGCCATCAACAAAGCAGAAGATGCGATTCCTCTAGGTCGCACTTTGGTTGAAAACGGTATGCCTTGCGCTGAAATCACGTTCCGCACAGAGTGTGCTGCAGAAGCGATTCGTGCTATGCGCGCTGAGTTCCCAGAAATGTTGATTGGTGCGGGTACAATCTTAACTAATGAACAAGTTGACCAAGCGATTGAAGCCGGTGTGGACTTTATTGTTAGCCCAGGCTTTAACCCTCGTACGGTTCAATACTGCCTAGACAAGGGCGTAGCTATTGTACCTGGCGTAAACAATCCAAGCCTTGTTGAGCAAGCGATGGAAATGGGTCTGCGTACACTTAAGTTCTTCCCTGCTGAGCCATCTGGCGGTGTTGGTATGCTTAAAGCACTAACGGCCGTTTACCCAGTAAAATTCATGCCAACAGGTGGTGTGAGCCTAGGTAACGTAGATGAGTACTTGTCTATTCCTTCAGTGCTGGCATGTGGCGGTACTTGGATGGTTCCTACAAAGCTTATCGATGAAGGCAAGTGGGATGAACTAGGTACATTGGTTCGTGACGCAGTCGCTCACGTAGCATAAGTGTCGTAGCGCCCCGATAGAATTAGCGAAAAGAATGTAAAGCGAGCCTTAGTGCTCGCTTTTTTGTGTTTGAAAGAGGTGAGATAAAGGAACCAGAAAAGAGATTTCCTACTCAGTCGTTCCTCCTTCTAGGAAATGACGGGCAGGAGCAGGGGAAAAGCTGAGAGGAGAAGCATGAGGTTTGAGAGCTGGGAATAGAAATGCGCAGAACCTACTCCGCGTCATTCTCGAGAGCGACGAAGGAGCGAGTCGGGAATCTCAATTTTTGTATTCATCTATAATCGCGCTTGCGATCCAGTTCATCTGAAACATCTCATTACGTTTCCTACAAATAAATGCCACGCATTTTTGATCTTCAGACAAAGCACAAGAAAGAAAAATATTCCATACTTTAATGGATTTCTAATATATTATTTGTATTACAATATAATGCAATGGCTTACGTGGTGATTATTCCTTTAAATCCCAAAGTGCCAAGAAAATAAAGGCTTTTAGTGTGTTTTCTTCGTCGAATAACTTATGCTTTAGATCACAATTAAAGCTTATTGTAGTACAAATAAAAATATGAACGGAGTAATCTAGGCAGTAGAAAATGATCAAACTCGAAAGGCTGAAAAAATGACTATTGATACTTTTGTTGTTCTTGCCTACTTCTTCTTCCTAGTTGCCATTGGTTGGATGTTCCGTAAGTTCACGACGTCGACCAGTGACTACTTCCGAGGGGGCGGTAAGATGTTATGGTGGATGGTAGGTGCTACCGCCTTCATGACGCAATTTTCAGCATGGACGTTTACAGGTGCCGCAGGACGCGCGTTCAACGACGGTTTCGTTGTTGTAATCCTATTCTTAGCCAACGCATTTGGCTACTTCTTGAACTATCTCTACTTTGCTCCAAAGTTCCGCCAGCTACGTGTAGTAACGGCAATCGAAGCAATTCGTCAGCGTTTTGGTAAAACGTCAGAGCAGTTCTTCACTTGGGCTGGCATGCCAGACAGCTTGATCTCAGCTGGTATCTGGTTGAATGGTCTCGCAATCTTTGTGGCTGCGGTATTCAATATTCCGATGGAAGCGACCATTATCGTAACTGGTTTGGTTCTGATGTTGATGGCGGTAACGGGCGGCTCTTGGGCGGTTGTTGCTTCTGACTTCATGCAGATGCTGGTTATCATGGCGGTAACCATTACTTGTGCGGTGGCGGCTTACTTCCACGGCGGCGGTATTGGTAACATCGTGTCGAATTTCCACGGCGACTTCATGCTGGGTAATAACCTGAACTACATCAGTATCTTTGTCCTTTGGGTGGTGTTCATCTTTGTTAAGCAGTTCGGTGTAATGAACAACAGCATCAACGCTTACCGCTACCTATGTGCAAAAGACAGTGAGAATGCGCGTAAAGCTGCAGGTCTTGCATGTGTGTTGATGATTGTTGGTCCTATCATTTGGTTCCTACCTCCTTGGTACGTAGCGGCATTTATGCCTGACTTCGCAGAGCAGTACGGCTCAGTAGGTGGTGATGCAGCTTACCTAGCGTTCGTACAAAACGTAATGCCGGCGGGTATGGTGGGTCTTCTGATGTCAGCAATGTTTGCGGCGACCATGTCTTCAATGGACTCTGGTCTAAACCGTAACGCAGGTATCTTTGTGATGAACTTCTACAGCCCTATTGTACGCCCGCAAGCGTCACAGAAAGAGCTGGTTATCGTGAGTAAAGTGACGACCATTATGATGGGCTTCATCATCATCGGTATTGGTTTGTTTATTAACTCATTACGTCACCTGAGCTTGTTCGATATCGTACTAAACGTAGGTGCGTTGATTGGTTTCCCAATGCTGATTCCTGTGTTACTTGGTATGTGGATTCGTAAGACTCCAGACTGGGCTGGTTGGGCAACACTCGTTGTAGGTGGCTTTGTTTCTTACATCTTCGGTATCTCTCTACAAGCACAAGATGTTGAGCACCTATTCGGACTAGAACAAGCTCTAACAGCACGTGAGTGGGCTGACCTTAAAGTTGGCTTGAGCCTAGCGGCGCACGTTGTCTTCACTGGTGGTTTCTTCTTACTAACAACACGCTTCTACAAAGGCTTGACGCCTGAGCGTGAAAAAGAAGTGGACCAATTGTTCGAGAACTGGAACACACCGCTTGTGGCTGATAGTGAAGAGCAACAAAACCTAGATACAAAACAGCGTGGCATGCTTGGTAAGCTTATTAGCGTAGCAGGCTTCGGTATCCTAGCGATGGCTCTGATTCCAAACGAGCCAACAGGTCGACTGCTGTTCATCTTGTGTGGTGCGATTGTTCTCTCGGTTGGTGTTCTATTGGTGAACGCGGCGCGAGGACCTAAAAGCCCAAAGTTAGCTAACGCGAAAAGCTAACCGCAATTAACAAACTCTCTATGAAAAATCCCACGGTCAATACCGTGGGATTTTTTTGTTTATGGTGTCATTAATTGAGCCACAAACGATCTTTATCATTCCAATTAACTTGCAGTGAACGATTCTGAAAGTGTGCCATGACGGATGTTTGCGCTGCTTTGAAAACGCTGCAGTAGAGCGCGTTGCTAAACCATTCAGTCCAGAGAATGACAAAAAGCCATGAATAACACCCAGATAACGCTTGCAGTATGCTCCCACTCCTTGAGCTGTAGTCATCGATAATCATCACGCCGTGGGTCATGTTCTGCGGTGATAATGTTTGTTCTGGGTAGTTCACCGATGGTTTGTAGACGTGGCGGTGATTTAAAGGTTTCGTAGAGTTCAATCAATAATCGCCAACAAAGTATACAAGCCAACCCCATTAACATTTACCAAGAATATCCGTTGGGAGCGTGTCATGAACTCGGGTTCTTACTAAACCAATGGCGGTGTCAAACCACTTGGACAAACCTTGTTATCGCACGACGTTATTCTCCTTGCTTATTTTTGGTAAACAGGGAATCGATGGCAACATTCTGAATCCTGCATCTTGAAGCTGCTTGAGTACATATACAGTTTGAACGTAGGGTGTGGATCTCAAAGAGGGAGAAGGAGTGAATTTAAGAGGAGAAAAGAAAGCACAAAAAAAGCCTTGCTACGGGGTTAGCAAGGCTTTGGAAGCGCAGTTTAGTAAAGTATTAACCTTCTAGCTCTGCGAAGTAATCAAAGATCACTGGTACGTCGTTTTGACCAAGACCTTGGTCCACTGCAGCTTGTAGACTCTTAGAAGTCCCTTCTGCGATAAGAGACTCAGTGCCTAGGTCTTTTACCATCTCTAAGAAGTAACCAAGGTCTTTGTTTGCGTTTGCAATAGAGAAACCAAGCTTCTCTTCGCCATCTACAGCGTAGAACTTACAGAACTGCATGAATGGTGAGTTTGATGGACCAGCAGACATGATGTCGAATAGTTGTTGACCATCAACGCCAGCACGTTTAGCAACCGCAAATGCCTGAGACATGGTCGCTACTGTTGTCATACCCATGAAGTTGTTTACTAGCTTAGTCACATGACCAGAACCTAGCGCACCAAGGTGGAATACGTTTTCACCTTGATCGTCCAGTACAGGCTTCACCTTGTTGAATGTTTCGATGTCACCTGCAGCCATGATGTTCAAAAGACCATCTTTTGCGTGAGCAGGCGTACGACCTAGAGGCGCATCGATCATACCTGCGCCTTTAGCTGCAAGGTCTGCACCGATCTTACGAGTAGAAGCAGGGATCGACGTACCGAAGTCAATCAGTGTCGCGCCTTCTTTAATACCCGCTAGGATACCTTCTTCACCATAAACGATTTTCTCAACAACTTCAGATGTTGTTAGACATAGCATCACGATGTCACTTGCTTCAGCCAGTGCTTTAGGTGAGCTTGCTTCTTTTGCGCCGCGAGCAACACATGCTGCTACTGCGTCTTTATTCAGATCCATTACGTTTAGTTCGTAACCACGGTTTTGAAGGTTCTCAACCATGTTTCCACCCATCAGACCAAGGCCGATGAAACCAATGACAGGTTTTGTCATATCAAACTCCAAATATCGTATTGTATGATTATATGCTTTTATCTTAATTCCTCATTTTGAATTTGCAATCGGAAAATGAGACGAAAGGCGATTTGCCACTGGTTTTTGATAAAAATGAGAGGTTGGTTAGCCTATTGGTGCGATTTTTATTGGCTTTGAGTGATTTTTATGTCTTCGGAATAAGGTCACGAAAACGAGAAGATATAAGCAAAAAATGGGTATTTGATTGAGATACGTTTGCCTTCTGAATATGGTTAATTGTATGACAATATCGGGCGGTTAATCTTCAGTAAAAGAATCTAAGCCAAAGAGAGGAGAGAACGAGGAAGTATGGATAGAGAAACCAGAAATAAAAGAAAGGTAAGAAAGAGAAGAGCCATAATGTTTGGCTCTTCTCTCAATGGTTAAGCTTGATTAAGTTAGGCGATTAAAGGTCAAAGCGGTCGTTGTTCATTACTTTTACCCATGCAGCAACAAAATCGTGCACAAACTTCTCTTTGTTGTCGTCTTGTGCGTAAACCTCGGCATAAGAGCGGAGCACGGAGTTTGAACCGAACACCAAGTCAACACGTGATGCTGTCCATCTTGTTTGACCAGAAGCTCGCTCGCGGATTTCGTATTCGTTATCACTGGTTGGATGCCAGGTGTAGCTCATATCAGTGAGGTTTACGAAGAAGTCATTCGTTAACGCGCCGACATTATCAGTGAACACACCATGCGCAGCGCCGCCGTAGTTGGTACCAAGCACGCGCATGCCACCAACTAATACGGTCATTTCGACTGCGGTTAGTTGCATCAATTGGCTTCTTTCAAGCAATAGTTCTTCTGCCGTCACAACGTAATCTGATTTTAGCCAGTTACGGAATCCATCATGGATCGGCTCGAGTACATCGAAGGATTCGGCGTCAGTCATTGCATCGGTTGAGTCACCACGACCTTGGCTAAATGGCACAGAAATATTCATGCCCGCATTCGATGCTGCTTTCTCAATACCCACTCCGCCAGCAAGCACAATCAAATCCGCCATGCTGATAGGGGAGTTGTGGGTGGTGCGAATTGAATCGAGCGTGTTGAGCACTTTCTGCAATCTTTCCGGTTCGTTACCTACCCAATCTTTTTGCGGTGCAAGGCGGATACGCGCACCGTTTGCTCCGCCTCGGCGGTCTGAACCACGGAATGTTCGCGCGCTGTCCCATGCGGTTGAGACTAATTCTGCGATACTTAGCTCGCTGTTAAGAATCGCCATCTTGAGTGCATCGATATTGTCTTCAGATAAGTGATAAGACACCGGTGGTACCGGATCTTGCCAAATCAAATCCTCGGCTGGCACATCAGGGCCGAGATAACGAGATTTAGGTCCTAAATCGCGGTGAGTCAGTTTAAACCAAGCTCGAGCAAAGCAATCCTCAAAGTACTTAGGGTCGTCGCGGAAACGCTCGGCGATTTTGCGGTACTCTGGGTCAAACTTCAGTGCCATATCCGCATCGGTCATCATCGGATTGCGGCGGATGCTTGGGTCTTCCACATCCGCAGGCATGTCTTCTTCTTTGATGTTGATTGGTTCCCATTGCTCTGCGTCTGCTGGGCTCTTCGTTACCCACCAGTCGTAGGTGAACAACAAATGGAAGTAGCCGTTATCCCACTTGGTTGGGTTGGTTGTCCATGCGCCTTCGATGCCACTAGTGACGGTATCACGTCCTATGCCACGAGAAGTTTTATTTAGCCAACCGAAACCTTGGTCTTCAATTTCAGCGCCTTCAGGTTCAGGACCAAGTAACGAAGCGTCGCCGTTGCCGTGTGCTTTACCAACAGTGTGACCACCGGCTGTTAATGCAACGGTTTCTTCATCGTTCATTGCCATACGGGCAAATGTTACACGCATGTCGTGTGCGGTTTTGATGGGATCGGGTTTACCGTCGACTCCTTCTGGGTTTACGTAAATCAGGCCCATCATCACTGCTGCAAGCGGATTCTCGAGATCACGTTCGCCAGAGTATCGGTTGTTTTCACCGCCACTTGGTTGCAGCCACTCTTTTTCTGCGCCCCAATAAATGTCTTTTTCTGGATGCCAAATGTCTTCTCGACCGCCGGCAAAACCGAACGTCTTGAAGCCCATTGACTCATAAGCCATGTTGCCAGCAAGAATCATTAAATCCGCCCAGGATAGCTTGTTACCGTATTTTCTTTTGACCGGCCATAAAAGGCGACGGGCTTTGTCGAGGTTGCCGTTATCTGGCCAACTGTTGAGGGGAGCAAAACGCTGATTACCTCGACTTGCACCACCACGACCATCGGCAATTCGATACGTACCTGCAGAGTGCCACGCCATCCGAATCATCAAACCACCGTAATGACCCCAATCCGCTGGCCACCAATCTTGGCTATCGGTCATCAGATCTTTCAGGTCTTTTTTGACTTCCTCTAAGTCAAGAGAGTTAAAGGCATCAGCGTAGTTGAACTCTGCGCCCATTGGGTCAGTTTTGTGATCGTGTTGATGTAGGATATCGAGGTTGAGGGTTTTCGGCCACCAATTGAACTCTGTGGCTTGTTGGTTGGTATTCGCTCCATGCATGACAGGACATTTGGAGTGATTGTTGTTGTCGCTCATCTTTTGCTCCCTAACTGGGGTTAGTGTCCTGAAAGTTTAGTTATTGGTTAGCTATTTCGCCCTCATGGTTTGGTTATATTTTTCAAGGTTTTGGTCAAAAGATGATCGGTGTCATTCTTCTTTTGATAAACAGTATTTGATGCTAAATAACTCAAATTCTTATCCATTAAACATCTAAATAAAAGCATCCTAAAAGAAGTATCTAAACGTGATTTTTCAAAATACGTACCTTTGTAATCCATGTCGGATTTCATTGAACTTGTTCTAAGGCCATCACATTTCTAGGGCTAAGTGGTTTAAGTTTGTGCCAAAAGTCGTAACGCTGTGTGCAACAGAGTGAGCTGAGGGTTATTCGCAGTATTGGCTCACCGAAAAGGATTGATTACTGTCCCATTGATTACGAGTACTGAGCCGAGCGATGGCTCACGTAAATTGAGAGTCGAGAAACAAAGGATGAGAAGTAAACAGAACAAAGCGGTATTACTCGCGTTTGTGTCAGGGAGTGTATTTGGCGCGGCGCTCGTTATCGCTATGTATATTCAAATTTGATGCGTGTATGGCAAAGCCACCAAAATTGAAAAATCAAATTGTGCAAGGAGTAGGGTTGTTTTCAGCCCTGCTCCTTGTTAGTTTTAAAAACATGAAAACGACATTTACTCCTTCATCAAACTTCTTCTGGTGGCGCTCTAATTAGAGCGGCGCGGAATCTTTACATTCTTACGCTGCTGGACGGTAGCTGAGAATGTCATGTCTTTTTTATCTCCAGTAGCGATCTATTTTTCTTTGGAGATAAGTTATGAACACCTCACACGATACTCAAGAACGCGAAATCATTTTAACTGGAGATCGAGCTACAGGTCCTTTGCATCTGGGTCATTACGTTGGTTCACTACAACAACGTGTTGCTCTACAAACTCAACATGAGCAAACCATTTTGGTTGCCGATATGCAGGGCTTAACCGATAACGCGCATAATCCCTCTAAGGTCTCGTCTAACATTTTAAATGTGGTCGCGGATTACCTTGCCGTCGGGATTGACCCAACCCAAACTACCATTTGTTTGCAGTCTCAAGTCCCGGCTCTTGCCGAGTTGACAATGTACTACAGTAACTTGGTTTCTATCGCACGCTTGGAGCGTAACCCGACGGTGAAAAATGAAATTCAAAGCAAAGGGTTTGAGCGTTCCATTCCGGCTGGGTTTCTGACGTACCCAATTTCTCAAGCCGCGGACATCACAGGTTTTCACGCGACTCTCGTGCCTGTCGGAGATGACCAATTACCGATGCTAGAACAGACCAATGAGATCGTTAGAAAGATAAATCACCTTGGCGGAAAAGCCATCTTGAAAGAGTGTCGTCCATTGCTCAGTGACGCACCACGCTTGCCAAGCACTGACGGTAAAAACAAGATGTCAAAAAGCATGGGCAATGCAATCAACCTTGGAGCAACAGAGAAAGAAATCTCTGCGGCAGTGAAATCGATGTACACCGACCCAAACCACCTACGCATTGAAGACCCAGGTCAGGTTGAAGGAAATATTGTATTCACATACCTTGATGCGTTTCATACCGACAAAGATTATGTAGAAGAACTCAAAATGCTTTACCGCCGTGGTGGATTAGGCGATGGAACAACCAAGAAAGTATTGGAAGAGTGTCTGCAAGAGATGCTTCGTCCTATTCGAGAAAAACGCGCCATGTTCCTTGATGATAAAGCACAGCTTATCGACATCCTAAAACAAGGCAGTCAGCTTTCCCGTGAGAAAACCGAGCAAGTGTTGTTTGATGTGAAAGGAGTGTTTGGTTTGAATCTGTTCTGAGACGACCATCGAATACCTACCTCGCTAAACGAATTCAATTTGGGTTACGGTGACAGATTATTTCGTTAAAGGCACAACGTTTTTCATGGCGTTGTGTCTTTTTCTTCTCTCATTTTTTGTTGAATTTTATTGATAATAATTCTCATTACATTATTTTAATGGTCTCAAATACACATATTGTTGCGGAGACCAACATGGAACACACGGATATTACTCAACTGCTTATTCCAAAAAGTGATTGGGCGGCGCCTGACCTCTTTCTCTATGAAGGTGAAGATAAACTTCGTTTGAGTTTAGAAGGGGCGATTCAATTTAGTGGATTAAATAGCATTGGTGGTGTGGTACTGGGCTTTAGAATGATCCAGTATGCAGTGCAATTAGCGGCGGGTGATCAGTCTTTGCAACGTGATGGCATCAGTGTGTATACCGCTTTTCCGGGGCGTGGTGCACAAGATGCATTTGAGTACACGTGTCGTGCGTTACGTGATAAGCGTTATTGTTGCGATACGACGTTGCATCACCCAGCGGCGCAGACAGGGCAACGTGGTCAGTTCTTATTTACGATTCGTTTGAATGAACAGTCTATGGTGATGACACCAGCAAATGGTTTACCAAGGAAAAGCTATTTTGAAGCAGATCGTCACTCGCAAGACAGCCGAGAAGCAGCACTGAAATGGCGTGATGAGAAGATTAATTTTGCGAACACGCTTCTAAGTTTGCCACCAGAAGAGTGCTTGCGCGTGCTGTAACTCTTGAGTTGTGCCAACAGAATGAATAACAAAAGGTCGCTTTAAGTGAGCGACCTTCTTGTATCAAGCATTCGCGGGAACCAGATTCCTAGTCGCGCCTAGGCTTGCTGGAATGACCTAGTTTAAGTTTTGAGCGAGTAGGGAATTTCTTGGTTATCCTTACTTCTTAATAAACAAGTGAGCGATTAACCCGCGAAGAACTCACGGCGAAAATCGGCTACCGCTTGTTGATAATAACGTTGCCAATCCGAGTCCGACAAACCCGCGTGACTAGTGGCTCTTTGCGTTGCTAATTTAGATTCAAGCTGTTGCAACTCGCTCTGATAATCGCGCACTTGCCGCTTTTGCTCCGCGACCTGTAGTTCACGAGCGTGTATCTCCTCACTCTCTTGTTCAGAAAGGTAAGTTTGTTGAAGCTTCTCAACCAAAGCCTTGCGCTCCGCATGACCCATGTCTTTCGGTATCAGTTCAACAGCGCGTTCATATTTCGCTTGTTCACTGACCAATCCCAATGCTTCTTGATTGCCTTGCCAATCTTGGACTAACTTCTCAAAGGTTTGCACATAGTCTTGAGGTGAAGTCGAATCCAACTGCTCTGCCTGCAAACTGAAGTCATAGAGTGCAAACTCATCGGCAAAAATTACGTCTGCTAGTTCCCCCCATATCTTCCTCGCTTCTGCCTTGAGAAGTGCGATGCGAGAGGCAAGAGGCTGATGCTCATCAAACATTAAATTACCAACACTTTGTTGCCATAAGCTATTGAGCTGGTGGTAATTCGCCAGCAGAGCAAAACGTTCTTCTGCCATGTAGCTCTCTAACTCAGCAAGCTTGGATTCACAGTTATGGTCGGACATACATGAGTGCCAAAACGCTTCTATCTCATCCTTTAATACTCTACCTTTGGCATCACTTAACCGTCCTGCAATTGCTTTGAGTGGAGAGGGAGTATCCTTCGCTTTTGGTACGATTGTTTTGTTTGCAGTTTGATTGGTTGTGGAAGACGTAGATGCAGCGACTTGGGGATTCGTCGCACTCTCCAATACGGAAGAAAACGGCAGAAAGCTCTCGCTCTTTTCGCCTTTGCTTGAGAACCAAATCGTGCCCGCCACAACGGCGGACACAGTGACTAACGCAATACGCTTCATGGTTTGATCACAGCGCTAACAGGGAAGTGATCCGACAGATTGTAATGCTTCCACAAACTCTCCGCTGTTGAGCGTGGAATGTCGACACGGTTATCGTTAAACGACTTCACGCCATATTCATTACTCACCATTACATAATCTAGATATTCCACATTCTCACCCCCGGATAGGGCTTCTCCAGCAAAGTTGTTGATGCGAGGATCAAACGTCGAAGCGGTATAACCAGAGTATTGCGGTTCTATCGCGCTTAGGTTGGCGATCATTTGCTGGTAATCGCCAGGGAACTTCAATTTGTTCACATTGAAATCGCCGCTGTAAACCACCGTTTCATTACTCGGAATATTGAGAGATTGCGCCATTGTGCGCATTTGCTTGAACTGACGCTGTCGGTATTCGCGTGCAGTATCAGTATCGAAAGAGGCTGTATGCGTAGCGAATACGTGATATGCCTGACCACCTTTAATGATCTCTGCGTAATTCACTCCTTTGTCTGCGAAGCAATCTGTTCCGGAGCAATCTGGGAAGACGTATTGAGCCTGATTAACGATAGGGTAACGGCTCACAATGATCACGCCACCGTCGTAAATGTTGAAGCCGTCTTTATCCAGCATCTTAGTTTGGTAAGGATATTCTTTGGCGAGTTCGCGTAAGAAAGCATCGCGACCACTAGCAAACACTTCTTGCAGTGCTAACACGTCATAACCTTTGACATAATCGGGAATGAGTTCAAAACGATCACCAATATGTGAAGCAATCGCAGGCAGCGCCCAAATGTTATAAGTCATCAACTTGAGATTTTGTTCATCAGTATCGACGACTTCATCGATTTTGTTTGGAGTAATGGTGTAGTACAAATCGTCATAGCGCGCAGTGCTTGCGGATTTAAAAGCCAATTCAGAAGGGCGAGACCCAAAGGCACTAGTGCTAGAACGGTGAATATTACGATCATCTTTCAGCGTTAAATCCACATCTGCTGCAGATAAACCGTACTCAATGGTCGAGTTGTACCAATGACCTTCCATGACTTGGTTAAGCGTAACGCTTTCACCTTGCGGGTTAGACACCACAGTCTCGAAGCGATAATTCTGACCGGACTTAACACCTTCCCAGCGGTTAAAGCTGAGTACGGATTTGGTTTCCCAAGGACCAAGCACTTGCACATGTTGCTGCCATTCCTCTCCGTATTTCAGTAAATCGCTGCCTTCGTGTTTCACTTGAATGGTTAACGGTTGGTCAGAGTTATTAGTGAGGTATACGTCCGTATCTGCCAAGCTTGGTAATGCCACTAAACCGCTTAGCAAAAGACTCCACTGCGTAGATTTCATCTTGTTTATCCATAAGTTGTGTTAGAGCAATAATTCTTATTTATAAATATGACTAGCACGTTAAATATGGATGACAGATTATCTTTTGACCGAATTTGTTGATGAGTTGTGATCCAGATTCCAAGTGGAAATTGGAAAATATGAGGAGACCGAATCAGACATTTATTAAGCACTTGTTAAACAATAATTATTCCTTAAATTTATTGTTCGATGGTACCTATCGGTTTTATTGATGTAACCGATTGGACGTTGACAGGTTAGGTTGTAATAATCCCGCAAACCATTCTGTTTCACATAATAAAATATTGAACTTAACCTTCTGATTCCACTGCTTATTCAAACTCAAATATGTGATCGGGATAGCGTATAGAACATGCCTGTGATGAATTCTCATTTAGTTTGGAATTTTTGTCAGAACAACAAGGTCTGTTCTCTTTCGCACAAAATTAAAATGAGAGGTAACCAGCGAAGTTGCCTCACTTATCTCGTTTGCTATCAGGAGAACGAAATGCAGTCCCTTGCTCAGTTAAAAGTGAGAACCCGTTTGGCGCTTGGCTTCGGTACATTAGTGGCGCTTATGGCGATACTTACGGTTGTCGGAATTCAGAAAGTTAACTTTATTGATATGACCTTATCTGAGGTTACGGATGTCAACTCTGTGAAGCAGCGCTATGCCATTAACTATCGAGGTAGTGTTCATGACCGTGCGATTGCAATTAGAGATGTTGCAATGGCGCGAAATGTGGAAGAAATGCGCGCCTTTGAAGAGGAAATCAAACGTCTGGAAGCGTTTTATCGCGAGTCTGAACAACAGATGCAAAGCATGATGGCGAGTGATGTTCCTTTTACCGCTAAAGAACGCGAGATATTGCAACGTATCGATGACATCCAAGCGAAAACACTTCCTCTCGTTCAAGAAGTTATCGCTAAAAAAGAAAACGGCAAACCGGTCACGGATTTACTTTTGGAGCAAGTCCGCCCTAACTTTGCGATGTGGCTAAAGGTGATCAACGAGTTTATTGATTACCAAGAAACGTTGAACCAGAAATTGACGCCAGTAGCGCGAGAGCAAGCAAGTGGCTTCCAAAGCTTAATGCTTGCTCTAAGTGGAATTGCTTTGCTGATTTCAATCTTAGTTGGTTTTGTTATTGAGCGTAGCTTCCGACGCTCTCTAGGTGGCGAGCCATTTGAGGCACAACGCGCGATTCAAACAATGGCAGAAGGTGAGTTAACCCAAGATCATAGTGACAGCGCACAAGGCAGCATTTTGCATTCTCTGTCTTTGATGTCAGAAAAGCTCAGCTCGATTGTCAGCAATATTCGTGGCGCTTCTGAGCAATTAGCAGAGCAAGTCGAAGAAGTCTCTCGTGGTTCTCGCTCGGTATTTGATACTGCTCAACAGCAAGCGTCTCTTACGGATCAAATGGCGATCAGATTAGAAACCATGCATGCGAGTATCGATGAGATAGCCAAGATCGTAAATTTATCGGAGCAAAACTCAGTTAACACATCAGAGAATGCTCGTGATGGTCGCGAACGCATTGCTGCTGTAGCAGAACAAATGTTATCCGTTACTGCAGCCGTAAATGGCACAGTAGGGCAGGTGAAGGCACTTGAGACAAAAACGCGTGAAATTGGTGGCATCGTGAATATGATCAGTGACATCTCTGAGCAAACTAACTTGTTGGCACTTAATGCTGCAATTGAAGCTGCGCGAGCGGGTGAATCTGGACGCGGTTTTGCAGTCGTTGCTGATGAGGTAAGAAACCTCGCTAAGCGTACGGGGGAAGCCACTACTCAGATTGAGAAGATGCTGAAAGAGGTTCAAGCCCAGACGGTTGCAAGTGTGAACGCGATGGAAAGCACGCAACCACAAGTGGAAAGTTGTCAAAGGAACACAGAAGAGGCGACGCATTTATTGGTTAGCATTGAGAAACAAGCGCAGGACTCCCTTGATCGAGTGCGTGATATTGTGACGGCCACAGAAGAGCAAGTTCAAGTTGTGAGTGAGCTTGTCGTGGCGATGGATCAGATTTCCAGCATGTCGAAAGAATCGATTGACTCGATGAAAAACAATGACGTCGCAAGCCAGAATCTGAACGCACTTTCTAATAAGCTCAAACAAGAAGTGGCTTATTTTAAAGTTTAAAATCTGATTGCGACCTGTAAAAAAGCTCAGTGAGGATTCTTGCTGAGCTTTTTTATTTGAATTCATAAGTTTATCAATATTTTGTAAAACGTTTTCGTTTAGATATTTCTGAACTAACTTCATAAAAAATTATGCCATCAATTGCACTTAACTGTGCAAGGAGAATATAAATCACCGCTCAAATATATAACTAATTAATGAGTGTTGTTATGTCTCATACCCGTCTATTCCCACGTCATCGTTTGGCGCTAGCTTGCATGCTTGCCAGTGTTTCCAGTTTCTCATTTGCCCAAGAACAATGTGATGTTGCTGATCTTCAGCACGCGGTTGACCTCGCTTCCGCAGTGTCTGCTGCCGACTATCACTGTTACAGCTCTTGGTTTTCTGCTCCTGCTGACTCGTTAAATGATATTTACACCGAAGCGAGCTTGAGTCGCATTCAAACTGTATTAAATCAAGAAATTACTCGTTACCGAGGTGACGCCGAGCAAGCGCGTAAGTTAGAAAACTTAGGTGAATTTGTGCGTGCTGCTTACTACGTACGCTATAACGCGCAGCAACCGAATTTCTCCCAAGCTCTGAGCCAACGCTTTGCGCAGTCAATAAATGCGTTTCTTGCTAACCCACACGCGCTTGATCAAGGTCGCGAACAAGTGGGGGCGATGAAGAGTTTGACCTTAATGGTCGACAACGTAAGACAATTACCGTTGACCATGGATGCTCAGCTCACTGCTCTTCGTCACTTTAATCGCGAGACGGCAAAAGATACGCAGTGGGTGGCTGGGCTGAACAATCTATTCCGTGCCATGGCAGGGCATGCGTCGAAGGATGATTTTTATCGTTACATGGCAAGTCACACACAGCACATCGATACCTTAGCTGCCTTTGCTCGTGATAACGCTTGGGCGCTTGATACTGATGCTAGCTTCCTCGTGTACAACGCGGTACGTGAAACTGGTCGTTTGCTAGCAAGTCCGGATAAAGCGACGAAAGAAAAAGCACTACGTGTAATGCAGCAAGTGATGGTGCAAAACCCGTTGGGTAGCAAACACGACAAACTTTGGTTAGCGGCAGTTGAGATGATGAGCTATTACGCGCCGGAAGGGTTGAATGGTCTCGATTTAGACCAAGCAAAACATGATTTAGCTGCGCGTGTTTTACCGAATCGTCATGAGTGTGATGGTCCTGCAATTATTCGCTCACAAGATCTGACCCAAGCTCAGGCGATAGAAGCATGTGACGTGCTTTCTGCCAAAGAAGCGGACTTTCACCAAGTTGCGAATACCGGGAATCAGCCAGTGGCAGATGACCATAACGAACGGGTAGAAGTGGCGGTGTTTGCTAATAATGGCAGCTACGTAGATTATTCATCTTTCTTATTTGGTAACACAACTGATAATGGTGGACAGTACCTAGAAGGTAACCCATCAGAAGCCGGCAATGTGGCGCGCTTTGTCGCTTATCGTTACGCCAATGGTGATGAGCTTTCTATTCTCAATCTAGAGCATGAGTACACCCATTATCTGGATGCGAGATTCAACCAATACGGTTCGTTTAGCGAAAACTTGGCACATGGCTATGTTGTTTGGTGGTTAGAAGGTTTCGCTGAATACATGCATTACAAACAAGGCTATGACGCAGCGATTGGTTTGATTGACAATGGAAAGATGAGTTTGTCGGATGTGTTTGCAACCACTTACTCTCACGATTCCAACCGTATTTATCGCTGGGGTTACCTAGCCGTACGTTTTATGTTGGAAGAGCACCCTCAGGAAGTAGACACTCTGCTGGCGCTTTCGCGTACTGGTGAGTTTAAGCAATGGGCGCAGCAAGTGCAGATATTAGGTCAGCAATACAACGGCGAGTTTGACCGCTGGTTAGATTCTGTTGCTAACCAACCAGAGCAGCCAGACCCAAATCCAGATACCAAGCCAGACGAGCCGACAGACCCTTCTGATCAAGTCACGGCGCTAGCGACCAACCAAAGCGTGGTAATTAGTGGGGAAGCATACAGTGAGCAGTTGTTCTATGTTGACGTTCCAGAGAAGAGCACACACTTTGAAGTCGTGTTGCAAGGTGAGAATCAAGGTGATGCAGACCTTTACATGAGCTTTGAGAAAGAAGCGCATTACTACGATTTTGAATTCAGCCAGTACGCAGATGGTAGTAATGAGGTCGTCACCTTTGAGACCGAACCTTCTGGCTACATTAAACCTGGTCGATACTACATCAGTATTGCTGGTCGTACTGAATTTAATGCTGTGACTCTGGTTGCGACGTTAGAGACAGAAACACAAACACCCCCAACACAAGAACAAGATGATTTGGCGCCTGTAGTGTTGGAATCTGGCCAGGCAAAGACCTTAACCGTGCATCAACAACGTTACGCTGCGGTATATGTTCCGCAAGGTGTAAAAGAAGCTCGCGTATGGTTAAGTGATAAAAACAACAATGACGAAAATGGCAATGTTGACCTCTACGCTAGCCGAGCGTACTGGCCGACAGTAGAACAGCACGAATATGCATCAAACTACTGGGGCAGCAATGAATATCTGCAAATTCCAGTTACCGAAGCTGGTTACTTGCATTTCTCATTAAATGCTAAGCAGCAAGGGGATGATGTCGAGATGCTGGTATATTTTTACTGAACTATACCCAAGTAACCTTGAGATGCTAGGTTCAGTGAGAATGACTTGGTTTGTAGACGCGGCGACGATTTAGCGATCTAGTCACTTTAAATTAAGCCAAAGCCGGACGTAGTTGTCCGGCTTTTTCGTATCAAGATTCTGAGCTTCTATATTTCTTCGGCAGAGTAGGTGAGTGGTTCTGCGATGTACGTTTACTTTGTCTGCTTCTCTTACTATCGATATCTCTTTATATCCTCTACGAGCAGCTGACATTGCTTGTCTAGCTATATCGATTGTCTAGTTATGATGATTAAAAACAATCATTTAAACCAATGCGCGGTAAATCATGTTTTGCTATTTTATGACGTGATGCTGCAATAAAGTTGTCATGTTTGGGCTATAAGTTGTGCGACTTAAATGAGCGAGCTAAATGGCTCAACACTCAACCTGAAGATTAGAGAATCATGGTAAAAGCTGTAAACCCAACGGATGAAATCATCATTAAGTTGCTTCAACACCAAGGCTGTATCAAAAGCGAAGCAGAAGTTCTTTTAAAGAAAGAGGTCTACCGTCTCCAGCCAGACGAAATTGAGAAAGTGAAAAACTATGCTCAGCATTTCGGTATCGATGCGAAAGAAAAACTCATTGATGAGATCTTGGAGCTTCGAAGAGAAACGCTGTTAAAGAAGATTGCCAGCACTGAGGTGCCGAACTAGCCCAAGGTGATGCTCAATCCTGTCTCGACATTTGATCGACTTCTATACCCAAGTAACCTCGAGATGCTCGGTTCAGCGAGAATGACTGGGTTTGTAGACGCGGCGGCGATTTAAAGGTCTAGCGGGTCTAAATCAAGAATCG